>JAWCGL010000077.1:0-6051 GCA_038857155.1 Bathyarchaeia archaeon | reverse complement strand
TTTGTATATAGCTTTAAGCATCGATACAACCTTCTCCCTATCGAACGCGTAATCCAAGCCTAGAAGGAATCTAAGATACCATTCGCCTGTAAGCGCCGCGCTCATACAAGCTTTATCCCTCATACCGCTTATAGGATCATACCAGTTATCGAAATACTCACCGTTCCATAGAAGCTTCACGAAGTTCTCCACTGCATAGCAGTATATCTGCTCAAACTCTCTAGCATCATCAGTGAACTTATTAAGCTTAGCAGCTTCGATAGCTGCTTTAAGCGATGCGATCCATAAATCCGATGTGAAGGTTGCTATACCTATCAAGCTTAACGCATCGAACGTATTCACAGATATAGGTATATGCATAGGACCTGAGAGTAGTATCCTCATAGATTCTAGTAGTCTTCTACCCATAGCTCTGCTTATAGCTTCGGCTACTTGCGAGAATCCTTCGTAACCCGATGGAGGTGAATGATACATAAGCTTGAGACCTGCATCGTCATGCTGCACTAATACGGCTTTAACAACCGTCTTTATAGACTTCCATAGCTTGGATAGGTAGTCGCTATCGCCTATCCAGTAGTAGTTGAGGAGAGCTATCAGTATGTATTCTGGTAGAAGATCGTTTCTATCATACGTATCTACTACATCTAGAGATGCTATGAAGAAGTGTGGAACCCTACCGGCTGGATCTTTACCAGTCTTACCTACTATCTCCCCTATAGTCTTCCTGAATTTTTCGAGATCATGTTGTATCGATGGGTCCTTCCTCAAAACATCTCTATAGAGCTGCATATTCTCTGGAAAAGCTAGGGCGAATAACTCGTAGTATGGAGTCTTATCCCCATCTAGTATATACCTCTCAGTATTTAAGACAATGTTTTTAGCTAGATCCGGATATAGGTATGCTACCCCTGTTATACCCCAGAGAGCTACATCCACTGTGTTAAAACCACAGCATCCAGGTCCCCCCTCCCATACACCGAATCTTCCATCCTTTAGTAGCCATGTACACTTAGACAACGTTGTTATCTGCGATGAAGCTAGATCCACAAGCCACTTATCATATGATGTGTCGTAGAGCGTATCTATGAATCTTCTAGTCTTAGAGTACAGGTAGTCGAAATTATCCACCGCATAATCTATAACAGCCTTAACATCTGGGAATAGATTCTCGTAGTAGTGACCTATCGATACGCCTCTCAAATCTATATGGTTCGGGTAATACCAAGCTAATAGAAACGTTATCATACCCTCCTCTCCAGGTTTAACCTTAATACTCCTCGTAAGACAGCCGTAGATATCTGAACCGTAAGCTTCTACATCAGCTGAGCCAGATACTCTACCATCACCCCTGAAATCTACTAGGAGTCTTCTGATAACATTGGAGAACATCCCTCTATTATCGGGGGCTATCTTGATACTTACGGATGAATCCGCTCTACCTAAAACAGCTAACGCTAGGGAGCCGTTAAACATGCAGTGATCCACACTTAACCCCTCACCCATTAACAGTATAGCTGTGTATCTCTCGTTTTCATATAGTCGATTAACTATCTTTACGTTCGAATCTACTCTATGAGGATTCTTCAAGATAGATAATAGCGAAAGCTCTACTTCTTTAGAACCGTTATTCTTGAAATGGAATATGAAAACAGCTATAGGTATAGATGAATTCCTCACATCGGATGGTATAAGCGGGGAGAAGGCTTCCATAGATACATCTAAGCCGAAGTATTCGAAGGAAGAATCGTTATACCCGAGTATAGCGAAAGGGGGTTTACCTTCAAAATCTATCCTCTCAACCATTTTAACCCATGGAATACGGTAGGGGTCAGCTACAGATTGCCATAACCGATACGTTATATCTGGATCGCTATCCCTCCATAAGCTGGTTGTTAGGAATCTAACTACAGGCTCCTCCTCGTCGGATGAGACTCTTAATGCGAATACGAGATCATCTCCACCTAAGTACTGCTCCTCCCCTCCAGCTCTCCACGGCCTATTATTGAATATCTGCCACTCGTATAACCGGCCATCAGCTCTAACCTCTATCGAGCCTGTACCAAGCCCTCCTAAAGGTATCCCGGAGTAGGTTGGTGTAGTTGAGGATGATTTCATAGCACACCGATACATTTGATCTTAGATCTTAGCTATATAAGCTGTTACGGTTGCTGTAACGTTTTCAGGACTTTCGATAGTTCTAAAGCTATATCCATGCTATTGCAGGCGATGATAGAGCTTCTAACACCCGGTTCTAGCTTAGGCTTTAGTCTAGCAAGACGTTTATCGAATAGATAGCCTCCAGACTCCTCCAGTATGAATCCTGCTGCAGCGAAATCCGTAAGTCTCAATACACCCCTCAGATCTATGAATGCTTCAAGTCTACCAGCTGCTACCATACATATCTCTAACGCATCGGATCCTATACATCTTACATGAGCTGCTCTCCCGAGTATATCGAGGATGCTTGAGGCTGTAGAACTATCTATAGCTTCCTTAAAGTTTAGATCTATAGCTATCATAGCGTTATCCAAGCTGGATATACTCGATGTCTTCATAGGTTCACCGTTGAGATATGCTCCTGTACCTCTACAAGCTTCGAATACCTCATCTAGAAGCGGGTTTACTACAACTCCCGACTCGATCGTATCCCAACTAGATCCGTTAGCTATAGCTAAGCTTAGAGAGTAGAGTGAATATCCTCTAAACAGGTTTGTAGATCCATCTATAGGATCTAGTATGAGTATCGGTGGGCCTCCGCCACCCCACGAGATGATTCCTCTCTCCTCTGTGATTAAAGTCGCGTTTTTCAATCTTTGTCTAAGCATCCCGGCTATAGAAGCTTCAACATCTAGATCTATCCCCTCTAGCTTCTTCTCGGAGAGCAGTCTACGTAACGTTTTCACCCCTTCCCATAACGCTTCTAAGAGCAACTCAGATCTATCCATAGCGGATACATACCTCTAATACACGACAACCTTATTAACGCCTTCTATCCTTAGAAGTTCGGGTATTATATCTCCCGGTACAGGTTTCTCCGTTATTATCGTAAGCTTAGGTTCAGGGTATAGATCCGGGTCATCCGCTACGGCTTGCCTTATACTTATACCTCTCTTCGCTATAGCTTGAGCTGCACCAGCTAATATCCCCCTCATCCTAGAGTCTGCATATATCTCGATTACACCGCAGCCGAGGAGTTTAGCTACATCCGCTAGGAAAGCTCCTGAAGGTTTAAGTTTAGAGAATATTTCTCTCAGAAACTCGTCTTCCAATATACTCTTAGCCGTAGCTTTAACGGTTCTCCGATCCACACCTAGAGCTCTCGCCACCTTAGCTTCATCCATTTCTATAAATCCACAGTATATCTTGCCATCGAGACCGACTCTTAGACCTAGTTCGACTAGAGCTCTAGCGACTCTAAGTCTTCCAGGATACTCCTCGAAGTATTTAGCTATCTTGCTCCACAAAACTATTCCTAGACGTAGTAAAGTAGACGGCATAGTTATAAAGATTCCTTATTCAAACAGAAGCTTTCGTTAAAGCATCAATATCTTCGGCTAACTCCTCTACGGAAGCTACACCTATCATCACAGATCCTACACTTAGGGATCCAAATATATAGCGGAATGCATCGATAGGAGCTACCCTCCCTCCTGCTAAAGGTTTTATAGCTATTACCTGTCTACGAACTCTAGTTATAGCATATTCTACGCTATCTTTAGATGGAAGCATTAAAGCTCCTATAGGATTTAGAGGGGTTATATATCCTTCGAAACGTAGATCAGATCCATCTAGTATAGGTATAACGGAGCCTGCATGATGAGAGCCTATAAATATCCTAGCGAAACCTAAGCTTCTAAGAGTATCTATACATTCTCCTATAAGATCTAACCTACGGGTTAAAGCTAGCAGATCGGCTTCTGAACCTAACTCCACGAACAAGCATCTATCTAGATCGAAATATGATGCTCTACTTTCTAGTAGATTTAAATCTACGGATAACTCTTGGAAATCCCTATACTCGTATGGCTTTATTTCCGTCAGAGCCTTAGAGAATAAATTCCTCCATCCAGATCTACATGATAGTATAGGATCCTCTAGGTATCTCTCCTTCAAGATGTATGCCTCTACTGCGCTTTTAGATTCTAGTACAAGGTATGTAACCCAACGCTTCATATCGTCTACCATCGCCCCCCTAACGGTTAAAGGTACGCTTATACAGGGTGCTAACATCCAGTCAACCCCTTCTCCTCTAAGCTTAGAGATCGATAGGAAGAATAGCTTAACTAATCTATCCTCTGAGTATGTAGGAGTTGCTATAACCCTAATACCGTAATCTGTATAGGCTGATTTAAGTATCCTTATGGTTTCATTCATACTGGAAAATCTCTCGGTATATAGCCGGTTCTTCTCAACTCCCTGATACGATTCACCTATGAACGGTAGGCATCCTAGTATCACTCTAGGTATCTCCATAACCCTAATATCGTCTCATTTAACTGAAAGTTAAAGGTTAGGTGTCCTGTGTTATGCCTTACGTCGTAGTTGCTACATGGAGCTTCGGTTTGAAAGCTGTGTCGAAAGCAGCTGAGATCCTCGCTTCAGATGGGAAGGCTATAGACGCTGTCGAAGAGGGGATAAAGGTAGTCGAACTCGACCCTGAGGTATTGACGGTCGGTCTCGGAGGTATACCTAACCTTAGAGGTGTATGCGAACTTGACGCCTCTATAATGGATGGATACTCTCTTAGAGCTGGAGCTGTAGGCGGAGTTAGAAACGTATTACACCCGATATCGGTAGCTAGGAAGATCCTCGAATTAACACCCCATATATTATTAGTAGGTAGTGAGGCTACAAGCTTCGCTTCTAAGCTTGGGTTGGCAGTATCAGAGTTTACATGGAAGAAGGGGGCGTTAGATAGGTGGAGGGAGATTCTATCCAATATTGACGTGGGGGTAGATCTCCAACCTTATATGAAGAGGATTAAAGCGTACATCGAATACCATAAGCTCCATGAAACTATATCTGTAGTAGCCCTAGATAGATATGGAAACCTCGTATCAGGTAGCTCTACTACGGGCCTACCGCTTAAAATCCCTGGGAGGGTTGGAGATTCAGCTATTATCGGAGCAGGTGTCTATGCGGATAACAGCGTAGGAGCTGCATGTACTACTGGTGTAGGTGAGATAGCTCAGATAACATTGCTATCTAAGGGTGTATGTGATCTTATGCGTAGGGGTTTAGATCCGCAGGATGCATGTGAAAAAGCTATCAAAGATACATTTAGGTATAGATGCTATCCTGGAGGTATAGCTGTATTAGCGGTCGATCTTAAGGGTAGAATAGGAGCTGCATCGTCGCGTAAAGATTTCGTATACGCATATATGGCTGAGGGTATGGGTAAACCTGAGGTGAAGCCTAGCGTGTACATCGAGCCTAGTGAAGGCTAGAATTTCTTAGGGGATATCCTTGTCAAAGCAGGTTTCAGAAGAGCCGTTAATATCAGCGAAACTGCTACTTGACCAAATACATCCCTATATAGGGATATCAGAGCTGGGGCTAACCCCTTTATGAATATATTCACATAGAAGTACGTTGTAGCCATAACAACGCCTCCTACCGCGCATAAGGCTATCTGTACATAGAGACGTCTACCTCTACCTAGACCAGCTATGAATCCTTCGAGTCCATGTGCGGGTATAGATACGAACCATCTAGAGTAACCTACATAGATATCTGCTGCTACAGCTCCTACAACGCCTATCAGAGCACCTAGCTTAGGTCCGAGCATAAGAGCTGAGATGAATATAACCGTGTCGCCTATATGGGTATATCCGCCTGTAGGTGATGGGAAGAACTGACCTGTGAAAGCTGTAGCTACAGCTGTTAAAGCCGAGAATATAGCCGTACATGCTACTTCGAAGCTAGATAACCTGACGGTAGGCCTATACATAGGCTTCTCCTTGAGGAGGGAGCCAGACCTGAAACCTAAGATAGCTATAGCTATTAAACCTACTAGATCTAGTAGGGGTATATCTACACCTATGATTCTCG
>JAWCGL010000076.1:0-6065 GCA_038857155.1 Bathyarchaeia archaeon | reverse complement strand
AGGGATAACTTCAGCTGATAGGATCCTAGCTACGCTTGCTTCAATGAATCTAGGATCGCCTAGTAGATAGTATAACGCAACTCTAGCTTTCACGATACTACTGAGCAGTAGATCCCTCTTAAGGTTTGGATCACTAGCCCTAATAGCATGTTCATATCTACTCTCCGCCTCGCGTATAAACCTGTAGAACCAGCTCTCTCTATAATACTCGATATAGAACCCGGTCTTCTTCATAGAATCGCTGAACATACCGCCCTACACACGTCTAGTTAGTATAACCTCTACCTCGCTTACACCTTCCACCGATCTTATAGCCTCCTCGACTCTATCCAGTACATCGCCCATAGTCTCCTCTGGTACGAGCACATCTAAGATTAAAGCTTCTATACCGAAAGCTATAGGCTCCCTCCTATACATGTACAATCTAGCTTCGCTAGGAAGCCTAGCGTTTATATTCTCTACTAGCAGATTAAGATCCTCCTCCATACCGGATGGAAATACACGTATAGTAGCCATAACCCTACCCATATACATGCCTCCTACGGATACATCTAAACCTACGATTGCACACCCAATCAGCTATATAAACGATACCTTAGAATGGTTTACGGGCCTTCAAAACCGCATACCGGGCATACGTACCGTCTTGCAAGCTTCCTACATAGCTCGCAACGCCATATAGTTATCTTACCACAATTAGGGCATGCGAAGCTAACGGCATCCTCTCCAGGCGTTACTAGCCTCTCGCAAGAGCTACAGCTAGGCGTCTTAACACCTGTTATATGCGAAGATGGAGCTCTAAGCATAACGTATTCTAGGGGGTGGGTATCCTCAAATTTAAATATTACCTCTCCAGAGTTTTCAAAGCTTCTAGAATCCTCCTACCCCTATCGGATACCTGATAGTATCTCCTTCCATCGGATGTATATGATGATATCAAGCCTTCAGCTTCAAGCCTTTCTAGATGCTGGTATACGGCTTGAAGGCTTACAACCCCTCCGAGCCCCCTCCATATATCATATCCATACCTGGGTTTAGATGATAAAAGCTCTAACACCCTTATCTTCATAGGCTTCCCACCGTATAGGATCGTAGCCTTCCTACGTCTACCAGGAACCTCGATTAGGGATGCAGTCTTAAGACCGCTACTAGTCGCTATACATACCGTTACATCATCCCTATCGATAAACCCCTCATCGATAAGCTTCTTAACGGCGGCTACGCTAGATGCGCTGGAGAACTCAGCGAATACCCCTTCGCATCTAGCTAGGATGATCATAGCCTTCATAATCTCAGAATCTGAAACCGTTAACGCCCATCCCCCTGTATCCTTCAACGCTTTGACAGCTAGATCCGATAATAACGGTCTAGCTACGAGTAGAGCTAAAGCTTTAGATACCTTTCGTACGCGTTCCCCGCCTTCAACCCCTCTAAACCTATCCACTACAGGATGCAGACTCTCCGTCTGTACGCATACAAGCCTAGGCTTTATCCTAGCTAAACCATTAACTTCAAGCTCCCTGAAACCCTTCCATAGGGATACGAGTAGGCTTCCACCACCGACAGGTACTACAACCGTATCTGGCACACCTATCTCCTCCCATATCTCGAAAGCTAAAGTCTTCAAAGCTTCGAATGATAACGCGTTAAGCTCAGGGGTAGCTTGATACCATCCCTCCTCGTATACAAGTTTAGAAACGTAATCGATAGCTTCATCCACGTATACCCCATACTCTATGATATCCGCTCCGTAGGCTATCATCTGAGCCAGCTTCCCTTCATCCACGTATCTAGGTACGACTATATGCGCGTATAGATATGCTCTCCTAGCGTATGCAGCTAGCGATGCACCCATATTACCGTTAGAGGCCGCCGCTACATGTTTGAACCCTGAACGCAGTGCATCTGTAGCTATTATAGAAGCGCATCTATCTCTGAAAGATCCTGTAGGATTCCTCCCCTCATCTTTGATGTAGAAGTTGCTGAGCTTGAATAGCCTACCTAGATGTTCAGCCTTGATAGTTGGTGTAAACCCTTCAGATAAAGTTACTACGTTCGAGTTATACTTTACAGGTATAGCCGAAGAATACCTCCACATAGAATGGATGCCTTGATCTATCGTAAGCTTGCATCCATAGTCTCTCGCTTCATACATCAAGATGGATCCACACACGGCGCATTTACCCCACGGCTTCGTCTCCCCGCTCTCTAGACCGCATAGAGGGCACTTCAATATATAAGTCAACGTATGCTCCTCCTGACCTCATCTTCGATCATCTTAGCTAGCTTAGATGCATCAACCCTACCCCTATACCTCTTCATAATAGATCCGAGTATGATTTTAGCAGAGTTCAATCCATGCCTAGCTATAAGCTCCCCGCTTCTAGATACCTCTTCTGATATGATCACTACCAGCTCTTCATCTGTTAGAGGTTTTAGCTTAAGCTCTTCTAAAGCTTCAGCTATACCGACACTTCTACCCGCCATATAGGCGAGTATATCCGGTATAGCTTCCTTGAAAGTCCTCCCCTCTGCTAGGAATCTGAACAATTCGTATAACCTATCTGTAGATATCTGGTCTACAGGTACTCCTCTCCTCCTCAGCATGGTAGTTGTTTCGGTGAGGGTTGAAGCTACTACTGAAGCCGGCAGCGAAGGGAAGCTTCTACAAACTTCTTCGAATACGTTCTCGTATATAGAGGCTACAAGCTCTTCAGCTAGCTTCCGGCTGAGACCATAATCCTCAATATACCTCTTAACCCTCATCGATGGAAGTTCAGGTAGGTTTGACCTAAGATACTCCATCCTCTTAGGATCGACTACTAGTATAGGTATATCTGTTTCAGGATACATACGTGCAGCTCCAGGTCTAGGACGCATATACCTAGTCACACCTGTAGGTTCAGCTCTCCTAGTCTCCTCCGGTACGCCGTCGAACGCCATCATAACCCTCTCCGATACGGCTTTCAACCCATCTTCGACGTTATCTCTAGATCCTGCTGCTATGACTATAGCATCCTGATCCGCTGCACCTACAGCCTTCCTAAGAGCTTCTACTTCGCTAGCCGATATACCGTACGCCGGAAGCTCATCCGTATGGAATATACCGCCTAACCTACCCCAGAAGACGGTGTAATCTGCAAGCTCAGTTCCGAATCTCAGCCCCTCGTTAAGCTCCCATGAGAGTAATCCTCTAAACCCGGATAGTTTCAACGCGTAGACTACGCCGCCGCTCTCTAAAGCTCTAGATACAACCTTACACTGAGTCTGCCTGAATACACCCGTTACATCGTATATCGTAGGATCTACGCTACTCTTAGATAACCCCCTCCTCTTCATCTCGTCTCTAAGTTCGAGTAGCCTAACCTGCCTTCTAACCTCGTTCTCGACGACTTTAGGTATAAGGCTTAGATGCTGTATACCTTTAACCTCGACTAAAGCACCGTCCCTAATCGATATATTAACATCCTGCCTTATAGATCCAAGCTCGCTTTTCGCGTTCCCCGTCGATAACACTATCTTACCTATAGCGAGAGCAGCTGAACCCGCTTCGTTAGGGCTACGTATATCAGGGCTTGTAGATACTTCTACCAAAGGTATACCCAGCCTATCCAGCTTATAGTAGATTCTATCACCCTTTCTCTCCAATATACGCGCAGCATCCTCCTCTAGACATATGCTTTGAATACCGATACGCCTCCCATCTAGATCGATCCATCCGCCTAAAGCTACTACGCATGTCCTCTGAAATCCTGTAGTATTCGATCCATCGATAACGACCTTCCTCATAACGTGTATCTCATCCACCGGCTTAGCGTTTAGTAGGAGGGCTATAGTTAACGCTATATCTACGGCTTCCTCGTTTATACTATGAGGAGGCTCCTCATCTAGCTCGACTAAGCAGGTAGATCTATCATCAGCCTCGTATACTATGGTCAACCCTTTACGGAATTCGAAGAGAGCTGCAGGATCTACCTCCCCAAGCTCGCTTTGAGTAGGTCTAAGCCTCCTCTCGAACCTAAGCTTAGCCTCCCCCTCAGATAGAGTCGCAGGGCATCTACAGAATAGCTTATATCTAGTAGCTAGCTGGAAGTGGAGCTCCAACCCTACCTTCAATCCTAAAGCTTCGTAGTCTAGGCTATACATAGCTAGGCATACCACCTGAAGCTAGTCCTACTAAAGATCTCCCCAGCTATATTGGTGAGCATAAGCCTCCTAGCTTCATCCATATCGTCCACCCTAGCTAAAACCCACATAAGCTTAACTAAAGCTGTCTCAGGAAGCATATCCTCTAACGGTAATACACCTGCAGCTTGAAGCTCACGTCCAGTCCTATACACGTTCATGTTGATCCTACCCCATAGACATTGGGAGGTCATACCTACGAATACACCTGAATCCACAGCTCTCTTAAGCGACGGTATACATCTACTGGATACATGGCCTAAGCCTGTACCCTCGATTACAATCCCCCTATAGCCGTTATCTACATACTGATCTATGATCTTAGAATCGAACCCGGGATAGAACTTGATGAGAGCAACCCTTTCTTCGAATTCAGCTTCAACCTTGAACCCCCCCTCACCCCTCCTCCTATAATCTTCTGTTAGCATCTCGATTTCATGATCCCTATAGACGGCTATAGGATCGCTGTTGATTGATTTGAAAGCATCCCTTCTACTCGTATGGCATTTACGCACTCTAGTTCCTCTATGGAAGACCACCTCGTCATCCGATAAACCTCTATGCATAGCTACGGCAACCTCTGCGAACGGCGCCCTCGCTGCAGCGGTTACCGCCCCTATAAGGTTTAAGGCAGCATCCGAGCTAGGTCTATCCGGAGATCTCTGTGCTCCTACGAGCACCACTGGTATAGGTAGGTTTCTTAGAGCGAAGCTTAACGCAGCCGCCGTATACCCCATAGTATCTGTTCCATGCGTTACGACTACGCCGTCGACCCCCTTTCCTACGTATTCGCCTATCCTAGATGCTATGATGGACCAATGCCTAGGCGTCATATCTTCGCTGAATATGTTGAAAACCGTTTCGACATCTATCCTAGCTATACCTGCGAGTTCAGGTGTGAACCCGTAGAGATCATCCGCAGAGAATATAGGCGTAACAGCTCCAGTCCTATAATCTACACGGCTAGCTATAGTCCCACCTGTACCTAGGATAGCTACGCTTGGCAGCGTAGCTTCAGACTCGGGTATAACCGGGGGTTTATACCTAACCTCTCTCCTAGCTAGAAGCTTCTCCACCTGGATCCTTCCATCCGATACCCTTATCCCTATGTTGTACCCGCTTCTAAGCTTAACAACTATATAGTCTTCTCCTCCATACTCGACTCTAGGAGCTAACACCCCCTCATATACTGTTCCATCACTAACCACCCTTATCTCATCTCCTATCTCCACACCGGCTGATAGGAGTAGCTCTCTAGCCCTACCCTTATAGCCTTGGAGGTTAGGATCCTCCCTCAATCTATATCCGACATTCTTACATCTAGACTCCCGGATTTAACCTTAAGCTTATAGTCTAGGCTTAGCAATCTATCGATAGAGTCTCTGCGGGGTATCCGTATGCCACCAGCCATGTTCAGGCTAGCTCTAGTATCGCATTGCATATTGAATCAATCAGTTAGATACTGGCCTCCAGGAACTAAGCTTGAGAGACCCGTATTCCCGCTAGAGATCGTATCGAAACTCTACAGGATGGGTTTCTCCCTACTACAGCTTCCATGTCCAGAATTTCTCTTCAAAGGGAATCCTAGACCTCCGTATACGCGTACAGAGTATGAGATGATGGATGGATTCCTAGATCATTGTAGGAGGTTAGCATCCGAATCGGTTTCCAGCATAGAACGTATAATCGATCTATCCATCGAGCCTAGGATCGAACTTGTAGCGGTGGTAGGTGTCGAGCGTTCACCTAGCTGCGCCGTATTCAAGGTTCCGGTATCCTCGAAAGATGGGAGGATCTATGTAGATGGTAAAGGCGTACTCATGGATATACTAGAGGAGGAGCTTAGATCTAGAGGCTTCCATCCAAGGTTTATATCGGTA
>JAWCGL010000075.1:0-6092 GCA_038857155.1 Bathyarchaeia archaeon | reverse complement strand
CCAGGATCGATAACCCCATACTCAACCCTAAGCTTATCGATGAATATCTCGGTCTCCAAGCCTTTAACCCTCAATATCCTAGCTTCCACGTAGCCATCCATAATCGGGGCTTTAACTTTGAGATCGTCGACGCTAAGCCTACCAATCTTAACAGTATTCAATGCATCGCTAGGTAACGGCCTAGACTCTATGGGTACTACCAGCACCCCATCGTCTACGACGAGCCTTCCATCGACATAGACCATCATAACCCTAAAATCCTCCAGATCCTCCAATACAACTATATCTGCTACCTTACCTGGAGCTATAGCTCCAAGATTGTTCAACCTGAGATGCGATGCAGGTCTAATCGTAGCCGCCTGCACAGCTTCTACAGGATCTAAACCTAACTCTACAGCTCTACGTAGGAGAGCATCCATATGCCCCTCAGACTCGAGTATATCCGGAGGTATATCATCCGTAGCTAATAGTAGCCTACTCCTATCGGGTATACGTTTAACCCCTTCTACGAATCCTGTGGATTCTAGTAGGTATCGTCGAATCTTAACGTATAATCCGCGTCTAACCTTCTCCAATGCCTCCTCGAGTGAGAACACCTCGTGATCAGCATCTATACCTGTAGATATGTATCCATCTAGTAGTCTACCGGATAGTAGAGGTGCATGCCCATCTATAACCCTACCATACGCTCTTCCAACCTTAACTATATCTACAACCCTTCTATCCAACCTCAGTAAGCCTAGGTAATCCATAACCTCACCTAACCCTATAGCGTAGCTTTCACTTAGCATAGAAGCTACATCACCGGCGTATATCTCGGCACCAGCTGTCTCGATACCTAGAACCGACGGTATGCATGTAGGTATCCAGAGATAAACCTTTAAAGGTAGGTTACAGCTAAGTTCAGCTATAACTTCGACTCCTCGAACACCTAGAACGTTAGCTATCTCATGCGGATCTGCCGCTAAGCATGTAACGCCGCGGGGTAGGATGGCTTCGGCGAGCCTCCTAGGTGTAACCATACTACTCTCTATATGCATATGAGAATCTATGAAGCCTGGGGATACATACCTACCCTTAAGATCCATATGCTCTAAAGCTCTAAGGCTACCTATACTCTTATCGGCTATGTATGCTACCCTATCCTTGTAGATCCCGATAGAAGCATCGTGGATCTCACCTGTAAATACGTTGATTAAACGGCAATTCTCCAATAACAGCGTAGCGCTCCTCTCCCCTCTACATATCTCTATAAGCTCCTCTAGAGTAGCCTTCCAGTAACCCATACACACCACACCTCATATACCTCTAGGGTTAGAGCCTATAATCCTAGCTCTCCGGCTACATCCTTCATAGATTGAAGCGAGATCTCGATAAATTCTTCGAGCTTTAAACCTAGCTTCTCACAGAAAAGTATACGGTTCCTATCGACTCCGCGAGCAAAATCCTTGGATTTAAATTTACTCATAACGCTACTAACCTTGACTTCATCCAGCTTCCTATTCGGCATAACTAAAGCTACGGCTACTATGAGGCCTGAGATAGCGTCTGCAGCTATGAGGGCTTTGCTAAGCTTGCTATCTGGAGGTACACCCGTATGCTCATAGTTATGTGCTCTTATAGCTTCTAAAGCTTCTTGCGGGAGTATTCCTTCGAGCATCCTAGAGGATTCCGATCCATGCCTACTGAGATCGCCTTTAACGATAGTGTAATCTATATCGTGTAGGAGACCTGTTAAACCCCATAGAACTTCATCCTCTCCTAGACGCCTAGCTAACCCTTTCATAACGGCTTCTACGGCTACCATATGTTTAACGTACCTTACATCAGATACGTAGCGCCTCACCAGGTTGACTGCCTCCCCTCTACCTATCAAAGTATGATCACTCCACAGGTATCCTCCACCTAGTGGTAGGCTTAGCTTTACGTATATTTATTGAGAGTATCCCGTCGCAGTATGATGCCTTAACACCTTCTGGAGCTATATCTGAAGGTATCTCTATCCTTCTATAGAATCCCTTCCCACTCCTCTCCCTCAATATATACCTACACTTCCTCTCCTCAGGATAATCGGCTTTAACCTCTACAATCCTACCCTCGATACGAATATCCATCTTATCCTTAGGTATACCTGGAACCTCTAACCTAACTATATACTCTTCATCAGTCTCCTCGATATCGGTTAAAGCTCTACGATAACCCTCCTCCGTGTATAGGAATCTATCGGCTACGCTTCTGAAAGCTCTCTCAAGCTCCCTCCTAACCTCCTCGCTTATACGACCTATCTCATCGAATATAGACATAGCTAGAACACCTCGAAATAATACATTCGTAGTTTAGCGATACATAAAGGTTGATATGCTAGGAAGTTGTAGTGTAGCTTCTGATCGACCTCGATATACCGTCACAGATATATATCTATATATATCAAGTTTTCGGTTATATAGATAATCTTATCTATCTGCCCAGCTCCATAAAATCCTCTCTGTGAAAAGTAGAATCTTAAGGATGGTAGCGATAGCTATAAACGCATCACTCTATGCAGCTCTAGGCTACTTCACCTATTTCGGTATATTCGTAGGAGGCGTTAGATTCTGGCCTGCAGTAGTTGTTCCAGGTGTATTCTCCTATATATTCGGGGGTATGGTTGGAGGTGTAGGCGCTGCTATAGGGATATTCGTAAGCGATGTTATCATCCACGGGGATCCATTCCTAAGTTTAACCGTAGGGGTACCGGCTAACTTCCTAGGATTCTACGTGATCGGAAGGCTTACATCCTCGAAATCTAGAAGCGGTATGCTTATAGGCGTAGTAGTATTCCCAGTAGCTCTATCCATACTGATAGCTTCACTCTACATCTACGGATTAACCGATAGCTTATCCTCCATCATCGGTATAACGTTAAGCCTCTCCTGTCCGATTACATACTTCCTATCATCCAAATACCTTAGAGGGTGGGAAAACTATATATTAGCAGCTATAGCTGGGTTAGGCGTAGGTAGCTTAATCATAGGCTTTGGTGTATGGGGGTACAGCCAGCTATTCGTTACGCCTAAGATACTCGGTATAGAAGCTCATCTACCGCTATACATGAGCATAGTGATAACAGCTTGGACATTCCTATCTGAGATACCATTCCTCATATTCTTAGTTCCTCCTATAGTTAAAGCCATAGGCGGAGTTTTCCCATGGTTAGGCGGTGTGGATGAGGCTCTATCTAGGGGTTGATATAGGTAGTAGTATAACTAAGGCTGTAGCCCTAGAAGATAGGGTTACCGTAGGATTCACATCGATCGCTACTACGGATCCTATAGCCGCAGCTTCAGGCGCTATAGGTAAACTTCTAGCTGAACATGGGTATCGGCTTGAAGATATACTACAGATAGCCGTTACCGGTGGTGGAGCTAGGTTTCTAAAGGTTAGAGAATTATTCGGGATACCCTTAACCATGGTCGATGAAGTAGAAGCTATAGGTCTTGGAGGTATAGCACTTACAGGTAAGAGGAGGGCTCTAGTCGTTAGTATGGGCACCGGTACCGCTATGGTTGTCGTAGAGGATTACGGTGGAAGTATAAAGCATATAGGGGGTACAGGTGTAGGTGGAGGTACTCTCCTAGGTTTAGGTCGTCTACTCTTGAATAAGCATAGCGTAGAAGCTCTAGAGAATCTAGCTGAGAAGGGTGATTCGAGGAGGGTGGATCTTACCGTCGCCGATATAGCCGGAGGACCCGTAGGTATAATACCGGGTGAAGCTACAGCTTCAAACTTCGGTAAGATAAGCGATGAAGCTGGAGATGAAGATGTAGCCGCAGCTCTATTTAACCTCGTCGGACAGGTTGTAGGCGTCTTAGCGGTCTTCGCTTCGAAGATATATGGTATGGAGAGGGATATAGTAGCTGTAGGTAAACTTGCATCGTGTAAGCTTATCGCCAAAGCTATGAAGAATGTAGCATCCATATTCGATGCGGAGATATGTTTCCCTGATAATGGAGACTACTGTACGGCGCTAGGCGCAGCCTACAAGTTGGCGAAAGAGCTAAGTATATAGGAGGAAATCCTCCTCCGTAGTATGAAGGCCTTCATCAGAGGGTATTCTTCGAAAACTAGGTCATACTCCGAAGGTTAGCTGTAGGATTCTCCGCTATAACGTCTATCAGCGAAACCCTTTTACGCTACCTTCGACGCCAGAAAGATGGGGATGAATTTTGAGTAGCAATGGGGAGATAGTCTACGAGTGTGTAAGATGTGGCCATAAAGTATCTTCCGAAGAGCTTAGGTTATACGATGATGTAAGATGCACCAAGTGTGGATATAAGGTTTTGAAGAAGATCAGGCCTCCTATAGTTAAGAGGGTGAAAGCCGAATAATCTAGATGCAACCGCTCGTAGAGGTTCTAGGTATTAGAGTGGTATGGATTGCTTTATATACATGGCTCCCCCTCATTATAATGGGTTGGCTAAAGTGGGCATCCTCTATCTGTAGGGGTGATGGGTTTCGCTTGAATACCGTTTCATCGATGAAGGCTGGGGTCGCCGTACGCCTCCCGAAGCTATAAGTACAACCGGAATTATTTACGGTGTGGAGTGCATATGTCTTTTCTAAGAATCGCTAGGTATCGTGGAGGGGTTCTTATACTGTATAGGGATATAGGGGTTCTTCTGGATCCATCTATACATGTAGGTATCGGAGATGGAATCGATTATCATGTATTCATAAGTCATGCGCATACAGATCATTGTAGGGGGTTAAGCATCATATCGTTTAGGAGGTATGCTACATATCAGACCATCGCTCTATGTAGAGCTAGGGGTCAGAATGTAGGCGGGGTATATAGCGTAAGGTATGGTGATATCCTATCCCTACCATACGGTGTATGTGTAGAGGTGCTTAACGCTGGACATATACTAGGTTCAGCTATGTTCAGGGTGGAGACCCCTGAAGCTACCATACTCTACACGGGTGACTTCAACACTGTTAAAAGTTTCACGGTCAAGCCTGCCGAGATAGCTGAGTGCGATATAGCGATCGTAGAATCGACTTATGGATCCCCAGACTTTATACTCCCACCTAGAGGTAGAGTCTACTTGGACCTCATATCATGGATGATTAGATGCCTGCACGACGGGTATACACCGGTTATCCAGACAGATATACTCGGAAACAGCCAGGAGTTGAATACCGTGATCAATAAGCTTACGAACGTTAAAGTCTATGTACATCCACGTGTAGCTAGATATAACCGTATATACGAGGAGTATGGCTGCCAGCTGGAGTATAGCGTATCTAGGATGTCGATCCTAGATGGGGTATACATGGTACCCAAAGATATATTCCCAGATAACCCTCGGTTCAGGGTAGGATTCGCATCAGGTTGGGCTCTAAGATTCTCGTACGATAGGTATCCGATCCCATTCTCTGATCATGCCGACTTCAAATCCATCATAGAGTATATAGGGGAGGTGAAGCCTAAGAAGGTGTACACCTTCCATGGGGGTATATACGATAGGATATTAGCGAAGGAGGTTGTGAGTAGGGTTAACATAGAAGCATCCCCCCTCCCAGACTATACTAGATGATCCTTCGCTAGAGGTAGCTTTCCATTCTGCCTAGATAGTTAACCTACGGAAACTATATTTCCACTAACCGGTAATCTTAACCTAACAGTATACTGAGAGGTGATGTCAGAGGGTTGAAGATATACCATGAGGCTACGACCTTCAAAACCAAAGGCGAAGGTGATTTCGTGGATCTAACAGGTATGGTGGAATCTATCGTAGCACGTTCAGGCATAAGGAATGGATTGATAAACGTATTCGCACCGCATGCTACAGGAGTTATCGGAGTAACAGAGTATGATCCAAGCCTCCTAAAAGATATATGGGATACGTTGAACATCCTCATACCTAGAGATAGAAACTATAGGCATCCTGAGAATGCACATTCACACATAAGATCACTATTCCTCTCACCATCGAAAACATTCCCGTTAATCGATGGAAAGATAACTTTAGGAACATGGCAATCCATATTCTTCATAGAAGTCGATACGACACCAAGAACTAGAAGGATAATCGTACAGATAATCGGAGAAT
>JAWCGL010000074.1:0-6250 GCA_038857155.1 Bathyarchaeia archaeon | reverse complement strand
GGCGAGTATATACCATACGCTTTCGGTAAGATACTCTATGGATCTAAGCATACGTTGAAGCAGATGAGGGGTATATTCGGGCTTGGAGGGAAGATGGCTATATTGTATGGCCAGATAACTACGAATAGACCTGTACATATAGTATCGAGTACTGGCGGTAGGGATGTCTACGAATATAGGCTTTTGATCGATGTAGAGAAGAATAGCCCTATAGTCGTAGAGGAGAGGATCCACCGGAATGAAAACCCTAGGTGGAGGGGGACTATAGTCGAGGTATTCCTAGAGGGGGATTACCAGCGTTCATCGAGTAAGATAATAGAGTATTTTAAAGAGACAGCTATGGCTAACCCTTATGCTGAGCTAAGCTTCGTAGACCCCTACGGCATATTATACCTGTTTAGACGTAGCACTAGGAAGCTTCCACCAGCATCTAGGGAGGTTAAACCCCACCCACATGGTGTAGACGTAGAAACCCTACGTAGAATCATAAACTCGACAGACTGTAAAACCCTTAAAGAATTCTTGGTTAAGAATTTCCATAGAGTCGGGGAGTCTACCGCCGATAAGTTCTTGAAAACCTACAACCTGGATCCCTACAGGGATCCGGCAGGTTTAACCCCGAGCGAGATAGTGGATCTCGCCTATGCTTTAAAGAATTTCGACGAATTCCTCCCACCCGACCCTTCATGTCTATCCCCCCTCGGAGAAGAGCTACTACTCGAAGGTGTTAATAAGGAGTTGAACCCTGAGTTCGCAGCCGCGATTCAGAGGAAGCCCTCAGCCTACTCAGGCTACCCGTTCATAGTGGAGGTAGCTCTAGCTTACGGGGGAGGTGTACCTCAAACCGGTAGGATAACGCTCTATAGGTTAGCTAATAAGATACCGCTACTCTACGATGAATCTAGCGATGTATCCTGGAAGGTTGTGAGCCAGGTTATAGATTGGAGGCATTATAAGATCGACCCTTCCAGGGATCCTGTAGCCGTTGTAGTCCATATATGCTCGACCCGTATCCCATATAGGACTCTAGGCAAAGAGTTTATAGCCGATAGACCTGAGGTGGAATCTGAGATAGCCCGTGCGGTAAGAATCGCAGCTCGTAGGCTTGCAGAGTATCTCTCGCATAAAAGGAGGGTTGAGAGAGCGAAGGAATACTTCTCCGTATATGATAAGTATCTACGTAAGATCGCCCGCTTCTCATCTATGCTTACAGGTATGGATGAACCTGATGTCGATAAGCTTCTCAGGAGGGTTAGGATGTGGAGGGGTTTGAAGGATATGGAAGAAGCTCTATGAGGGAGAGGAGGAGGGAGGTTTTAGCTTCCCTCGAGAAGCTGGGCTACGATGTATATCGCACCATAGAGGATGGAGAGTTCCCGTACATATCTATGCCTAGCCGATCTACTAGGAATATACGGTATGATCCTAAGCTTAGACAATACGTTCTAGGGGAGCAGACTGTTAGGAGGACTGCACGTAATGTAAGGCATCTGAGACCTCTAACCCAGCTCATATGGGCGGCTAGTATAGCTCATCAGCTATGTAGCCAGGGTAAGACTAGCACCCTTAGGGATGTATTCTATATGGCTCAAGCCTTCGAGGTAGATTTCGTAGATCAATATGAAAGCGATAATATAATCACGGATCTAGAGACTGTCGTAGGGCTGCCGAGGGAGGATTTCAATATATACCCTGAGGAGAGGTCGAGTGTATTCGGAGATCTAACTATAGAGTATACGGTGCCAGGGTATGAAGGTAGGAGGATAAACCTGCTAAGCCATCCAGACGGCTTCGTTATAGGTCCGACGCTATCTACAGCCGAATTCGTAGAATGCGGAGCTGAAAACGTCATAGTCATAGAGAAGGGTGCTATGTTCACCAGGCTTGTAGAAGAGAGAGCGTACGAGAAGTTTAAAGCTATACTTATACATACAGCTGGTCAGCCTCCCAGGGCTACCCGTAAGATTATAAGGAGGCTTAACAGGGAGCTAGGTCTACCGGTGTATATATTCGTAGATGGGGATCCATGGGGTATGCATATAGCTACGGTTATAATATCCGGCTCAGCTAACGCAGCTCATCTGACAGATCTGACGACACCCGACGCTAGATGGGCTGGAGTTTACGCGTCGGATATAGCTAGATACAAGCTTCCTAGCGATCCGCTGACGGAGGTAGATATTAAGAGGCTATACGAGTTGAAGAGTGACCCTAGGTATAGATCCGGTATATGGTCTAGGGAGATAGATGTATTCCTACAGCATAGACGTAAAGCTGAGCAGGAAGCCTTCAGTAGGTATGGGTTAAGCTATATAGTCGATGTATACCTTAAGGAGAGGATGGAGGAGCTTGGGTAATGTTTAAGCCTGCCGCCTACTAGGATAGATTGTCGGAGGTAGCCCCTTTGAACTTCGAGTATAAATGTGTTAAGATATCTTTGAAGATGGGTAGCATAGTAGATGAGGATGTGGATGCTATAGTCAACCCTGCTAACAGCTTGATGATTATGGGTGGAGGTGTAGCCGGAGCTATAAAGAGGTTTGGAGGTGAGGAGGTGGAGAGGGAAGCTTTAAGGTACGCCCCTGTACCTATAGGTGAAGCCGTAGCTACATCCGCAGGTAGGCTTAGGGCACGCTACGTTATACATGCGCCGACTATGGAGAAACCTGCTGAGAGGACTACGTTCGAAGCTGTACGTAGAGCTGTAGCCGCTGCTCTAAGGGTTGCATCCGAGCTTAGCCTAGGTAGGATAGCTTTCCCGGGTATGGGTACGGGTGTCGGCGGGTTAGCTGTCTACGATGCTGTGAAGGCTATGACTGAAACTGTGAGGGAAGCGTTAGATTCAGGTTATAGGCTTAAGGAAGTGGTGTTCGTAGCTTATACATCCTCCGATATGGAGGAGTTTAGGAGAGCCTTGGTAGATGTATTCGGTAGAGGTGTTTAGCCTACTGTGCTGATGATTAGACCTCTTAGATCTGTGGATGAGGTCGGGAAGCTTGTGGAGCTTTGGGTTAAGCTTATGGATGACCGTGAAGCTAGCGATCTAAGATTCATACTGGATGAGGATGCTAGGAAGCGTTGGATCGAGTATATGGTTAGAGCGTATCTAGAAGATCCTGGGAGTATACTTGTAGCGGAGGATAGCGGTATACCTGTAGGCTTCATAGCGTCTAGGAGTTATAGCTTCCCCTTTAAGCTTCAGAGGCCGGATAGATACGCCGTCATAACGGATTTATACGTACTACCAGAGTATAGGGGTAGGGGTATGGGTAGAAGACTTCTGGAGGAATGTATATCTAGGCTTAAAGCTAGGGGCTATAGTAGGGTTAGGCTATCCGTATGGGTTGGGAATAGGAGGGCTATAAAGCTCTATGGTAGCGTAGGGTTTAAACCCAAGATGATCGTTATGGAGAGAGGTCTAGTTTAACCCTGTAGCCACGGGTTAAGCTTCTCTAGAGCATACCTCTCAGCTTCAAGCCTAGATTCCTGCGTACCTACATCCCTCCAGAATACACTGTTAGGTATCCTATAACCGTAGACCGGGAGGTCATCCGCTATCATAAGCCTTATACTCTCTGTAATCCAGTATTCTCCATCTCGAGATAAACCGGTCCTCTCTATATAACGGAATACATCCTGGGAAAATATTAGGGGGCCTGAGTTGACGAGATACCCATCGTCGACTATGAATCTACCGAGTATACTAGCGGGAGGTCTCTCTACAAGCTCTAGGATCCTACAGCTGCTATCTATCCTAACTATACCGAACCTCCTAGGGTCGCCTACTATATGGTAGAGTCCTATGGTAGCCTTAGAATACTTAGCGTAGTGGAAGCTAAGCATCGATGATACAAAGTCTGATGGATGGAAGAATGTATCGCCGTACATAACTATGAAGTCTCCGTAAACCCACCCCCTAGCGGCTTCGATAGCTTTAGCAGTACCGATCCCGGATTCGAGGTTCTGGTATAGGTAGGCTATACGTACATCGAACCTGGATCCATCCTTTAAATACTCTATTATCGCATCCTTACCCTGACTCAAAACTATGAATATACGTTTAACACCAGCACCCTTCAAAGCTTCTACACAATACTGTATAACAGGCTTATCGCCTATAGGTAGAAGCTCCTTAGGAACCGCATCCGTGTAGGGTGCAAGCCTCCTACCCCTACCAGCAGCTAACACTACACCATAAACATCGGTCGACAGAGACAAAGCCAAACAACTATACCAAGCTATGAGAAGAAAAACTTTAATCCAGCCATAAGAGAATAGTGAACCCCTAGGGAAGCTCCGGTCGTATAGCCCGGTCAAGTATTCCGGCCTTTCGAGCCGGAGGTCGCGGGTTCAAATCCCGCCCGGAGCACCATTTTAAAACCCTCCTACTAGTTCTACTCTATGATTCTCTTCTGCAGGCTACCATCATCTACCACATTAATATTTAGCTAAAACTTCATACCTATATTAAACTATAGATCTTCTATTGTGAGGATTTTTATGTAACTTCTTGCTTTGCTTCTAACATCTTTATCTTCTGTTACGAGCGGGATACCTTTACTTTTAGCTAGGAGGACGTAGGAGGCATCGTAGAATGTTAGATCTAAGTTCTCAGCTAACTCTGCTATATCGGCTTCATAGCAGTTTATATCTAATATCTCCATCAGGTTTACAACTCTCTTTACGATAGCTATCAATCGTCTGTAATCATCCCTCCCTATATCTTTTATGAGAGAAATCCTCTTCCACACCAGGTTTCCAAGCTCATACCTAGCAAGCCCTAGCGTATAGTTCCCTACTAGAACTGCTACCTTATCTTTGAGTATAGCTTCGAATATCGAAGAAGAGTCGAATATAAACTTCATCTATTCTCCCTATCTTCTCTAATAGATTCGACTATATACTCTGTAGATATCTTGCTTAGGATAGGCTTAACCTCATCTATACTCCTCTCCAAATCCTCTAACTCCCTCTTCCTCAACTCCTCGATTATAGCCTTTTTCAGAATCTCCGAAGGCTTGATACCGAGCTCCTCCAGCTTCTCTTTAATCTCGCGTGGAATCTTTACGGAGACCGTTATATACCTACCCATATACCCACCTATACGACTACCTAACTTTAGGAATATTAAGGTTTACTTATAGCACTATACCTGTGGAATCCTAAGCTTCAAATACCATCTATAGATAGCCTATAGAAAAATTCTAAGTAGAGATCTGATAACCCTACCCCCCATAACGAGATTGAAAAAGACGCTTGAGGGGTTACCCCCGCCTTCGAAGATCGCTATCCTATACATTTTCATATACATTTTCATACAATCAATCTCTACACATATCCTATTTTTCGAGAACTCGGTTACTAGTTAACCCTCTTCATCTATCCTACCCTTCAGATGTCTACCCCCATCCTTTAGTATACCGAATCTGACCGTCTTCAAAACATTCAAGCCTTATCGTACCCCCCAAACTTATCTATAGCGTCTCCTATATTGTATAGCTCCGTTATCGCTACAAATATAATGTCGTTCTATACTTTTAAGAAGTATCCACTTAAGCGTTGGTTGTTTACCTTAAGCTAGCCTCTACGAGAAATACTATAGGTAGTTCTCTTAGCTCTTTTATTCTATCGAGCATCTCCTCCTCTGGTTTCAGGAAAAGCGCTTTCATTTGAAGCTTTATCGCAGTAGCTATTACATAGCAGTCTGATAAGGCTATTCTAAGCTTCTTCCTAAGATCCCCAGCTTCAAACGCTATATCTAACGTCACCTCTGCTACCTTAACCTTCGCGGTAAGCCACTCGGCGAAGTTCAATGCTTCCTCGTTTGGCTTTTCAACGCCAGCCAGTTCATAGAGCCTAGATGCTACGTATACGAGCTCTGAGATCGTAATAGGTGTTACGTACAGCTCAACGATCTTCTTCAACGCGTCGTCAAGTAGCTTCTCAACAGCACTCCTATGAGGTGAACCCCTAACGATATACTCTACTAGAACACTGGTATCAACTACATACTTCTCTAAGGATTCTCTTAAGCTTCTCCTCCTCAAGCTTCTCCTCCTCCCCTAGCAGCTCCCTGATAGCTTGATGGTCTATATCGACAACCCTCGGCTTAAGAGGCTTTATCACTATCTCACCATCCCTAGCCTCAGCGCTTACTTCACCCTCACCTATACCGGCAGCCTCCCTTAGAGACTTCGGCAGTATCAGCACACCCTTCCTACCTACCTTCAGTATAACTCTAACCATATTC
>JAWCGL010000073.1:0-6281 GCA_038857155.1 Bathyarchaeia archaeon | reverse complement strand
TTCACACCTTTCACATGGATAGATAGTATCTTGGAGGCAAGGATTCTTAGGAATGCTTCATCAGGCATCCTACCATCCCTATACCTAGCGATCACCAGGTTACGCTCAGGCACTATGGAGAACTCTACATCCTTAATCTGAAGCCTATCCGACAGTATACCGTATGATACGCCACGCGCGTTCATCTCATCGATATTGAGAGCAAACTCTATGCTACCACCCTCTATATCCAATATATACTTCGATACTATATCTTTGAACGTAGTATAGACCAGCTCCTGAGCTATCCTAACAGCTTTCTCCCGATCGTAACGGTAGCCTTCGGCTAGCCTTATCGTCATCACAGGTGTAGACGGTGTTCTACGAGCATCTACGATCTCTATAAGTCTAGGTAGACCTAGCGTTACATCCCTCTCCTTGACACCAGCCCAGTGGAATGTTCTGAGAGTCATCTGAGTACCAGGTTCACCTATAGATTGAGCGGCTACTATACCTACAGCTTCACCAGGTTCGACTTGAACATCCTCATATGCTCTATAAGCTTCCTCTAGAAGCTTAGATACGAAAGAGTTAGAGGCTTTAGCTCGGATAGCTATATCTCTGATATCGTCGAGTATCGATTTAGGTAGGATTCTCTCGAACCTGGATAAAAGTCTATCTATCTCCGAATCTGAAGCTGGAGGCTCGTTTAAACCTATACCTCTAAGCTTTAACTCATCGCGTAGACGAGCGACGTTTACAGCTTTACCGTGATCACTCTTAGATGGATCCACACCATCTTCGCCATACCTAAACTGAACTATAGTACCCAGTATATCGCGTACAGTCCCATCGTACTCCACCCTAACAAGCTCTAGCGCATGGATAAGCCTCCTCTGTAGATAGCCGCTCTGCTGAGTCCTTACGGCTGTATCTACCAACCCTTCCCTACCACCCATGGCGTGGAAGAAGAATTCTGTAGGCGTTAACCCTTTAAGGAATGAAGATTTAACGAATCCCCCTGCTTCAGGGTTTGGATCTCTAGGCTTGAAATGCGGGAGGGCGCGCTCCCTTAACCCTCTTGGAACCCTACGCCCCCTCACAGACTGTTGTCCGAGGCAGGCGGACATATGACCTATATTCAGAGCTGAGCCTCTAGCGCCAACCCTACTCATTATAACGCCCCTATTCTCCATGGTAAACGATGATTCAGCTATCTCATCACATCTCTCCCTCGCTTTAGCTAATTCATCTACCACCATTATCTCCAAGCTTTCCTCCATACTCTTACCAGGTAGTTTAGGTAGCCTACCCTCTTCAGCCTGCCTAATTATCTCAAAAACTCTACGGCTAGCTTCGTCTAAAGTTTCATACACTCTCCTCTCGCTTTCCCTGGTTAACTTAAGCTCATCTAAGCTATAGGAGAAGCCTTTCGTAGATATGAATATGTTGAGAAGCTTACATAGCTTTGTTATGAATATCCTACCAGCTTCGCTACCATACCTCTTCACATATACGTGTAGTAGTGTATCAGGCTTCTCGACGCCTATGGCACCCTTATCGATAACACCTTTAACCAGGATACCATCTTTAACGACTATTATACCGTCATCCGGGCATTCCTCATCTAGGGATGTATGTTTATGCTTACATACAGACGATTTACCGATGTAGTTGAAGTCTTTAGGTAGCAGTAGGCTGAATATCTGTTTACCACTCCATAACGGTTCAGGTTTATCGACAATAGGCGGAGGCAGCTCGCCTGTATACCCTATAGATGCTAGAAGCTTACCGACCTCATCCTTAGTTAGCAATGTTTTTCTATATGTCAGTAGGTATGCAGCCGTAAGGTAGTCCCTCGTAGCCCCTATTATGGGGGCGCCATACCTAGGGGATATTATCTGAGTTTGGACTTGTGCTAGAAGCTTAGCTTCAGCTTGTGCTTCTTCGGATTGAGGTACGTGGAGGTTCATTTCGTCGCCATCGAAATCTGCGTTATAGGGTGTGCATACCGCTAGGTGCAGCCTGAAGGTACGGTATGGTAGGACTTTCACCCTATGAGCCATTATAGACATGCGATGGAGAGACGGCTGCCTATTGAAGAGAACTATATCCCCATCCTTTAGATGCCTTTCTACGATGTAGCCTACCTGAAGCTCCTCAGCTACATGCTCCCTATCAGAGAATTCAAGCCTTATACGACGCCCATCAGGTCTTATGACATATACGGCTCCGGGATGGTCGAACGGCCCGCGTCTAACAAGTTCTCTTAACTCTTCGAGATTCCAGGCCGTAACCTTCTCCGGTACGGTAAGCTTCATAGCTATCTCTAGAGGTACACCAACCTCATCTATCTCTAGATTCGGATCGGGGGAGATAACGGTTCTAGCTGAGAAATCTACACGCTTACCAGAGAGGTTTAACCGAAACCTACCCTCCTTACCCTTCAGTCTCTGAGCTATCGTCCTGAGAGGCCTACCGGATCTATGTCTAGCAGGCGGTATACCTGGAGTCTCGTTATCGAAGTATGTCGCTACATGGTACTGTAGAAGGTCTGCAAGCTCCTCCCTTATAGCCGTAGGAGCCCCACTCTCTATACACTCCTTTATCCTCTCGTTTATCCTTACGATATCGACTAGCTTATGCGTCAGATCATCTTCAGATCGTATACCAGATTCTAGCGTTATCGACGGCCGGACTACGAGCGGCGGGACAGGTAGTATCTGTATGACCATCCACTCTGGACGAGCTACCTCGGGATCGTAGCCGAGCAGCCTTAGATCGTCATCCGATATTCTCTCCAACCTACTCCTTACAGTCGCCGGATCTAACGATATCCTCCCTTTCTCGCTAACCTCATAGAAGGTCGTAGGTTTAGTAAGCTCTATCTTAACTTGAGGTGATCTACAATGCGGACATTCATAAACCTTACTAGCCTTCTTCACTATAATCCTTCTTAAAGCTTCAGGATACTCTCTATCCTTAGAGATACGCTTCAATAACCTATTATACCTAGCTATATCCTCCTCCGAGAGTAGGAGGCGGCTGCAATTCTTACAGGTCACGGATAGAAGCTCGTAGATATATTTCACAAAAGCTATATGGATCACCGGTACGGCGAGTTTTATAGAGCCGAAATGTCCTGGGCATCTTGATGCAAGGTTAAAACATGTCCTACACGCCTGCCCAGGTTCTAGAACACCCATCCTACTATCCATTAAGCCTGAAGCGATAGGCATACCATCCTCATCGTATGTATCTGACGTCGTTATATCTACGACCGAAAGCTTCTGTATATCGGTAGGCGAGAGTATACCGAACTTTATACCAGCTATCCTACATCTAACCGCTTCTTCCATACTCATACCTCTAAGACACCTCCTCTATTATGAGTCTAGGGGCTATACATAGACTCATAAGCTCCTGGAGTAGAAGCTTGAAAGCATAAGCTACGGTTATAGGAACCATCCTAGCCTTATTTCCGCATATATGGCATCTATATTCTTTCCGTCTATTATCGTAGTATCCTAGGAAGCCACAATTTCTGCATACATATATCGTCGTCGCATCTGATTCTTCTAGAAGCCTATCCTTCAACAGAGCGGCTGCACCATGAGCTATCAAACAATCCCTCTCCATCTCACCGAACCTTAGACCCCCACCTCTAGCTCTACCCTCGGTAGGCTGACGTGTAAGCATCTGCACTTGCCCTCTAGCTCTCGCGTGTATCTTATCGGACACCATATGGTGGAGCTTCTGATAGTAGACGATACCTATGAATATATCAGCTTCGAACCTGTATCCCGTGGTTCCATCATACATTATCTCCCTACCTCCATACCTGAAGCCAAGCTTCCTAAGAAGCTCATCCAGTTTATCTGTAGAATCGTTTATGAAAGCTGTACCATCCATGAACCTACCGGTTACCGCTCCGATCTTACCAGCAATAGACTCCATAAGCTGTCCGACGGTCATCCTAGAAGGTATAGCGTGCGGGTTTATTATGATATCCGGGGTGATCCCATCCTCTGTAAACGGCATATCCTCCTGTCTAAACACTATACCTATAACACCCTTCTGCCCATGCCTGGAGGCGAATTTATCTCCAAGCTCAGGTATCCTCTGCTCTCTAACCTTGACCTTAGCCACCCTATTACCTTGAGCATCGATGGTTAACACCACCGTATCGACTATAGCTGGCCCCCTAGATTTAAGCGAGAGAGAAGTATCCCTACGGGATAGACCGTAGGCGCCTAGCTCGCGGTATTCCTCCATGAATCTTGGAGGGCTAGTCTTACCTACGAGAGCATCTCCGGTTGAAAGCTCGCATTCAGGATAGGTTAAACCGTCAGATTCAAGCTTCTCGTAGTAGCTTTCACCTTTATAGCCTTTAGTCTCCGACGAGGGTATCTCGAATCTATCTGTCTCCCCACCCATATACTGGTAACATTCAGCTTCGTATGTTTTGAAGAATGTAGAACGCATCAGCCCTCTATCTATAGATGATTTATTAAAGATCACAGCATCCTCCATATTGTATCCGGAGTACGATATAACCGCTACAACGACGTTCTGCCCGGTAGGCCTCTGATGGTAGCCCATAACCTCCATAGGTTTAGTCTGAACTATAGGTGTCTGCGGATAATGTAGAAGATGCCCACGACTATCCACCCTGAAGTAGTAGTTCGTGGCATATACGCCTAAAGCCTGCTTAGCCATAGCGGCTTCGTAGCTATTCCTCGGAGAATGGTTATGCTCAGCGTAGGGTATAAGCGAAGCGCATACGCCGAATATCGTGTATGGAGCTATCTCTATATGGGTAGTCTCCCTACATATATCTTCGTAGCTTAAAGCTACTAGACAATTCTCCTCCTCTTCGGCATCTATATACTCGATTATACCCATACGGACGAGGTCATCCCATACGATCATACCCTTCTTCAAAGCTTCCATATGATCCCTACCGAGTAGCGGACGGCCATTCTCTACAATTATAAGCGGACGCCTACATCTTCCGGGATCACAGTTTATGTATATCTCGTTGACATCTTCGAAGTATGCTACGTTAACCTCTGAGCTTAGCTTCCCAATCCTTCTAAGCCTTCTAAGCTCTCTAGCTAGCTCTCTAGGATCATATGTGAAGCCGAATGGGACGCCGTCAAGGTATACACGAGAAGCATTAAGCCTAACGTTATGGTCTGCTTCATCGAACGGTATGCATCCAAGCCTAACTAGGATCTGCTTAACCTCTTCGATATCGGCTGAAACCGATATATTCGCCATCAGAGCTAGATTCTTAACTAGACCGCAGTTGGAGCCTTCAGGAGTCTCGTTAGGGCAGAGGCGACCCCAGTGGGTTGAGTGTAGATCTCTAGCTTCGAAGTTTGGCTGAGTACGGCTTAATGGTGATTGAAGCCTTCTAAGATGGCTTAGGGTGGATATAGAGTTGGTTCTATCTAGGAGCTGGGTTACACCAACCCTTCCACGACCCCAATTCCCTGTAGCTAGAGCATGCTGGATACGCTCGGTTAATATGCTAGGTCTAACGATAGATTTCAAAGGTATAACTCTACCCTTCTCTAGCTTCCTATAGAGCTTCTCAAGCTGGTAGCTCATATCCTTGACTAGATCCCTGAACACCGTCCTGAATAGGTCTCCTAGAAGCTGGCCTGCAAGCCTTACACGCTTGTTAGCATAGTGATCTTTATCATCCTGCTTCCTCAAACCTAGACGTAGCTCTATAATCCTTCTAACCATCTCAGCGAGGAATACTGCTTTAAGCCTTCTAGAATCAGGCGTCCTACCTAGATGTAAGAGGAAGTTTCTATCAAGTATCATCAAAGCTCTACTCTTACGTCTCTCAGGGGATTGAGCAAACGCTACACGGTTCCCTATATATAGTAGAGCATCATCCTGCGTATCTACACCTGGAACCTTATCGAAAGACGGCTCAAGCCACTGGTATATGCTGGGATCGGGGGATACAAGCTCAGCTATCTCTCTATCCTTCTCTACGCCGAGAGCCTTCATAACGACTATTAAGGGAAGCTCCACAGGGACGCTCGGCATCGAGACCGTTATCGATCCATCCTTCTTCATCTTAACCTCAACCTTAGTCCTATAGCCTATGATAGTTGAGAATACCTTAGCCCGGTAGACCTTAGTGTTCTCATCGTAATCCACGAGTATACGGTTCGGTGCTAAATCCTCTATACCGACTATAATCCTTTCAGAGCCGTTTATTATGAAGTATCCTCCAGGATCCTCCGGGTCCTCACCTATAGCTATAAGCTCACTATCAG
>JAWCGL010000072.1:0-6299 GCA_038857155.1 Bathyarchaeia archaeon | reverse complement strand
TAACGACTGATAGGTGGGCTCTCATACTCGCATCAGAGGGGAGTAGGAGTATAGGAGAGGCTGAAGTCACTTTCATAGTTGATGGGGAGCCGAGGGTTCTTAAACCGTTCGGTAGGATCGATACGGAGCTCTACGATATTAAAGCAGATCCTAGACAAACTGTGAACATCGTGTCTGAGGAGGTGGATGTAGCTATGGATATCTATAGGAGGTTCATAGGGTTCCTTTCAGAGCTAGGTGCAGCGGATGAAGTGGTTAAGCCTTGGCTTAGATGCGTAGGGTTAAAGCCTCTCTAAGTTTTAAGCAGATATCCGTACTAACGTTAAAACCGCATCTGTGATATAATACACTGCGAGGGAAGCTACGAGTACTCCACATATGTGCATAGCTATCTTCATCGGCTTAGAACCGAGTTTTAAACTACTCTTATACGATAGGAAGGATACGAATACATACCAAGAGAAATCCGAGCACCAGTGTGATAGCAGGAATATAACTAGACCTACGTAGCCTGCTAGCGTTAACGATTCGACTACTAGCAGGCTACCTATGGAAGCCCACCATATAGTGAAGTATGGGTTGGAGAAGCTTGTTAGAAAACCGAGTATAGGTAGGCTTCTAGAATTCGATTTAAGGTTTAATCGAATATGCTGATCCATACACTTCATATGGTACGTTAGAAGCCCGTAAGCCGTGAATAATAAGAAGCCCCCTCCGACTATACCTAAAACTAACTTAACCCCTACACTTTCAAGCATACAGGATAAACCTGAAGCTATAACAGCTACCAATAACATCTCTGCTATAGCATGACCTGAAACTATGTGGAACCCGATATTCCTTCTAAGTCTCATAGACTCTGAGACTGTAACCGCGAATAGAGGACCTGGAACTAGAGCTCCTGAAAAACCTATCAGAAACGAGTTGAAGGCTAGGAGAGCAAGCTGTATAATCTCAGCCTTCCCTCCTAACCGATAGAAGCCTATTTATACCCTCTATCATAGCTTCGACGCTAGCCATAACTATATCTTCATGAGCAGCTCTAGCCGATACAGTATTACCCTTATCATCTTCGACCGCTATCACAACCTCTGCTAATGCATCCGATCCACCGGTTATCGCTTCAAGCCTAAAGGATTTCAACCTAGCCTTCACAGTCGGGGATAAAATCTTCTCTATAGTCTTCAAAGCGGCATCTACAGGGCCTACACCTGTCTCCGCTGCTACGTAGATCTTATCATCCACCTCGAGTTTAACAGAAGCCGTCGGAATAACCTTAGACCCCGTTACGACGGCTAGCTCGATAAGCTTAACACGCCGCTCTTCAGATCTAACCTTACCTGTCACCGATCTAGCTATAGCTAGTAAATCTGCATCGGTAACCCTCTTACCTTTATCACCTAGATCCTTAACCTTCTCTACGATAATTTTAAGCTCCTCATCAGAAACCTTGACGTCCATCTCCTCCAACATCTCCATGATCCCATGTCTACCTGCATGTTTACCGGCTACAAGCCTCCTACGCCTACCTACAACCTCTGGAGGTATAGGTTCATATGTTAACGGGTGGGTGAGCACACCGTGCGTATGTATACCTGATTCATGGGTGAAAGCGTTATCCCCGACTATAGCCTTATTCGGCTGAACGTATACGCCTGTAATCCTCGATACAAACCTACTAGTTTCATATATGAGTGGAAGCTTGATTCCTATATCGTATCCGTATAGTATTTTTAGTGTTACCGCTACTTCTTCTAGGGCTGCGTTCCCAGCTCTCTCACCTAGACCGTTAACCGTCACGTGAACCTGCCTAGCACCAGCTTCGACTGCAGCGATACTGTTAGCAGCAGCTAAACCGAAATCATCATGGCAATGTATACTTATAGGTATGCTACCGATAGCCCCGCCTACACTAGATACTATGCGAGCTATGCTGCTAGGTGTAGCTGTACCAACCGTATCGGGTATATTCACTTTATCCACCCCAGCTTCGACAACGCTCTTGTAGAACGAGGTTAGATAGTCTAGATCAGTCCTAGTAGCGTCTTCAGCTGAAAACTCGATGTATAATCCATGCGATTTAGCATACTCTATAGCCTCGATAGCTCTACTCAACGCTTCCTCTCTAGTAAGTTTAAGCTTATACTTCAAATGGAGATCCGATGTAGCTATGAATAGGTGTATGTAGTCTACACCGCAATTTAGTACGGCATCTATATCGCCCTTAGCACATCTAGATAGAGCGCAGATCTTAGCGGATAAGCCTTCAGACACTATACGCCGGATAGCTTCAACCTCACCTTTAGAGGTTATCGGGAAGCCAGCCTCTATAATATCTACACCGAGCCTATCGAGCTGCCTAGCTATAACGAGTTTATCATCCGGTGTCAAAGCTACGCCGGGCGTCTGCTCTCCATCCCTAAGGGTTGTATCGAATATGAGTATCCGAGGATTACCGCTCAAACCTATACCCCTCTAAGCTTAGAAGCTATAGCTTCCGCTACCTCGCTAGTAGTGTACCGGCCACCTACATCAGGTGTGGCGAAGCCTTCGCCTAAAGCTTGGATTGTAGCCTTCTCAAGGGCTAAACCAGCTTTTACAGCTTCCTCCACCCCATATCTCTCACCAAGCCATACGAACATCATAGATGCAGATAGTATGAGGCTACACGGGTTAGCCACGCCTCTACCGGCTATATCTGGCGCGCAACCGTGTACCGGTTCGAAGAGAGCGAATCTCTCCCCTATATTAGCTGATGGAGCTAAACCTAGGCTTCCGATGAGAGCTGCCGCTTCATCTGAAAGTATATCTCCGAACATATTCGTCGTAACTATGACGTCGAACCTCCTAGGATCCGCTATCATATGGTATGCAGCTGCATCTACGTACATCTCCTCTAGAGATATATCCGGGTACTCTTTAGCAATACTCCGAGAGACTTCTGCGAATAAGCTGTCGGAAACCTTCATAACGTTTGATTTATGTACTATCGTAACCTTCCCCCTCCTCTTTCTAGCTAGGTTGAAACTGTATCTAACGATTCTCTCACAAGCTTTCCTCGATATAACCCTAAGACATACCGCTATATCGGGTGTAGGCTTAAATTCGAGCCCTCTATACACGTCTTCAGTATTCTCCCTCACTATCACGAAGTCTATATCGCCTCTAAGCGGTGGGATAGGGGTTGGATAAGATTTTATAGGCCTCACGTTAGCGTATAAATCGAGTATCTGTCTTAAACGTACGATAACCTCAGCTGCGGTTTCACCTACTGGACCCTTGAGACATGCATGAGATTCCTTCAAAACGTTCAAAGTTTCATCAGGTAAGGCTATGCCTCTCCTAGCCTTACATCCATCCCCCGCTTCGACTTCTAGATACTCTACATCGAAGCTATACAAATTGGGTAGCGTGTAGAGTATACCTCTAGATGCATCCATCTGCTCAGGACCTACACCATCACCGGGGATTAACGCTATCCTAAACTTCAAGTAGGAAGCCCCCTAAGCCTACGTATATGGTTTGTTAAACCGCCATCCTCAAGGATTTTAAGGATGAAGCCCGGTAGGGGTTTAAACCTAAACTGCTGACCTACAGCTTCCACTATACCTGAGGATAGATCGACTGATAATCTATCTCCATCCTTAACATAGCTCTGGATACTGCTACATTCTACTATAGGTAGACCTACGTTTATAGCGTTCCTATAGAATATCCTAGCAAAAGATTCGGCTATTATACATCTAACACCAGCGGCTTTCAGAGCTACCGGCGCCTCCTCCCTACTCGAGCCGCATCCGAAATTCCTACCTGCTACGAGGATAACCCCAGGTTTAAGTCTAGCCGGGAAGCTTGGATCCAGACCCTCCAACGCATGCTTCCCAAGCTCTACAGGATCTGTTATACCGAGGTATCTCCCAGGTACTATTACATCTGTATCTATATGGTCGCCGACCTTGACGACTATACCTTCTATCCTCATCATACCGCCCCCCTGAGATATCTTCTAGGATCTGTTATCCTACCTTCGATAGTAGAAGCGGCGACAGTCGCTGGAGAGGCTAGATAAACCCTAGATTCTCGGCTACCCATACGTCCTACGAAGTTCCTATTGATCGAAGCTATGCAAACCTCACCTGAAGATAGTACGCCTAGATGTACACCTATACATGGACCGCATGTAGGATTACAGATCATAGCTCCAGATTCTAGTAGCACATCTATCAAACCCTCTCTTAAAGCTTCACGGTAAACATCCTGAGATGCGGGTATAACGATAAGCCTCGTACCTCTGTTAACCTTATGACCCTTCAATATCTCTGCCGCTATCCTTAGATCTGAAAGCCTACCATTAGTACACGAACCTATGAAAGCCTGATCTATAGGGATACCTTCAACCTCGGATACCGGTTTAACGTTGTCGACCCTATACGGGCATGCTACTTGAGGCTCCATACCGGATACATCAAACTCGTATTCCTCGCTATACACGGCGTCTTCATCGCTCCTCACTATAGGAAAATACCTGCTAACCCTATCCTCTAGATAGGATAGCGTCACGTCATCCGGCTCCACTATACCGGTTTTAGCACCCATCTCTACAGCCATATTGGACATCGTAAGCCTATCATCCATCGGTAGACCCTTTATAACATCGCCAGAATATACTACAGCTTTATAGTTTGCACCGTCAGCACCTATTTCACCTATCGTATAGAGTATAAGATCTTTACCCGACAGGTATCTAGGCATCTTTCCGTTATACTTCGCCATAACGGCTTCAGGTACTCTAAGCCATATCCTACCTGTAAGTAGCGTAGCAGCCATATCTGTAGCACCTACCCCTGTGGCGAACGCACCGAGAGCACCATACATACATGTATGGGAGTCGGCGCCGATTACAAGCTCACCCGGGCATACATGACCCTTCTCCACCATAACCTGGTGGCATATACCTCCACGACCGACATCGTAGAACCATTTTATACCTTGAATCTCAACGAACTTTCTAAGCTTAGCATGGTTCTCCGCAGCGGTTATACTATTAGCCGGAACTATATGGTCGAATATAACTACTACACGATCTGGATCCCATACGGAGCCACCACCCATCTCTTCGAATACCTTAAGTGTCATAGGACCTGTCAGATCATGGAACATAACCCTATCGACTTTCGCATCCACTATCTCTCCAGGTTCAACGTAATCTCTACCTGAAACTCTAGCAAGGATCTTCTCAGCTATATTCATAGGCTTCAACTCAAGATGTACCTCCAAACCTAACGAGGTATTCGCATACCAGCCATATAGCGGTATATATACTTATAGCAATAGCTACCACCAGCTTGGAAAATCCTAAAATAAAGCAGGGTAGGAATTTAATAAGTTTTACGGTCTAAGCTTAGACTTCGAATCTTAACGCTTCAGCCGGGTTAAGTTTAGCTGCATAGTATGCCGGGTATAGTGTAGCGCCGATCGATAGTAGTATAGATATCCCTAGAGATTCGGTGAGCGTTAGTATTAAACTTAGTACAGGTAGGGATCCCATACCTGCAACCTGACCCCAAGTCGATGCTATACCTACGATGAGACCTGCTACACCGCCTATTAAACCTCCGAGTAGACCTATGAGAGCAGCTTCGAGCAGGAATATTGTTAGGATATGCGAGTCCATAGCACCTAGACACTTCATAGTTCCTATCTCTTTCGTCCTCTCGGTAACAGCCATAAGCATAGAATTCAATATACCGACCGTACATACGACTAAAGCTATGACAGCCATAACTACCTGGTACACCTGTATCGTAGCCGAGCCTGGTAGTAGCTCAGCGTATATTACACCCATAGATCTCGTCGCTCCGTAGAAGGCTACACTAAGTATGACGGATATAGCGGTTATCATAGCGCGTGTAAACCTCTTCCTTATACTCTCTAGAGTAAACCTGAAAGCTTCGCTAAACGGGAATTTTACCTCTCCTACCTCCAACCTTTCGTAACCTCCTTATCGAAGATGATTAGATATATTACCTTAGATAAAGCTTACTTTTAACCTCTCCATAGAATTTACCCTGCTGGAGGATGGGGGAGTACGGGTTAACCGAAGAGTATAAACGAATATTAAGGGAGGAGGGGTATGTAGAGTTTACCGAAATCCAGAAACTCTCCATACCGCATATAGTTAGAGGGTATCATACACTCATAATAGCTCCGACTGGATCGGGGAAGACTGAAGCAGCTTTGATACCTATAATGTATATGGCTTCGAATTATAGGGATGTGAAGGGTATTCTGGCTCTATA
>JAWCGL010000071.1:0-6339 GCA_038857155.1 Bathyarchaeia archaeon | reverse complement strand
TTCCACTCCATTGTATACTGGTTAAGGCTTAGTTATGTCTAGCGATCTCTCTAAATCTCTAGTTAAATCCTACTGTGTTAGGGTAGAGAAGAGTTTAGGCGAGAAGACTATTAGAATCCTAGCCGATCTCAATCTCCTAGATAGAAGCCTTAAGGTAGCAAGGGATGATTACCATCTATTCATCCCTATCAAAGAGAAGCCCTCAGAGTGGCAGCTAGAGGTCATCGAGAAGGAGGTATCTGGATCCGATGTATGCATCCATAGTTTCCAAAGGTATACGAAGCCTGCTAAAAGTATTCTAGATATTCTGGAGGATAGGCTTCCACCACATCTTCTCGCCTGCCTTCCGCGCTCGATAGACTTCATAGGGAATATAGCGATCTTAGAGATACCGGAGGAGCTTGAGGATTATAAGATGTTTATCGGGGAAGCCGTTATGAGCGTATTCAGACGTGTTAGATCGGTCCTAGCTAAATCTAGCGTCGTCGCTGGTGTCTACCGTGTTAGAAGATATGAAGTCGTAGCAGGATCCGAGAATACCGAGACCATCCATAGAGAATATGGCTGCAGCTATCTTCTAGACCCTAGGAAGGTATACTTCTCACCTAGGCTATCATACGAGCATTACAGGGTTGCATCTCAGGTAGTCGAAGGCGAGTCGATCGTAGATATGTTCGCAGGTGTAGGTCCGTTTTCCATATTGATAGCTAAGCTCCATCGTAATGTAATAGTTTACGCTATCGATATAAACCCGGATGCTATAGGATACCTAGAAAAGAATATACGTATAAATAAGGTGGAAGGGAGGGTTGTACCGATTCTAGGCGATGCTAGGGAGATCATACAAACTAAGTTGCGTAGTATAGCAGATAGAATAATAATGAATCTCCCTGAGAAGGCTATAGAGTATATCGATGCAGCATGTATAGCTCTTAAACCATCCGGTGGTATGATCCATTACTATGAATTTGAGGGTGGATCGTATGCGTTAGAGAAAGCTAAGGCAAGGGTTATTGAAGCTATAGTTAAAGCCGGTAGGATCGTCGATGGGGTATCGTCCAGTAGGGTCGTGAGGGAGGTTGCACCCTATAGATGGCAGATAGCGGTAGATGTGAAGGCAGATGGATACATAAGATAGTATACAGTCATATAGTTATGTCGGTGGCTATATCTAATCTTAGAGGGATATGCAGGTTGATCATTTAGCTATAGTCAAGGAAATTATGAACGGCTTCGCCTATCGTACTGGGCTTTCATCAGATCTAAAGCCTAGACGTTATCTGTGGACGGATGCGTTCGCCGTATGCAATTTCCTAGAACTCTACCGCAAAGGCTTAGGTGAGAAGTATAGGAATCTAGCTTTAAAGCTTGTAGATCAAGTTCACTTCATACTCGGTAAGTATAGTGACGATGACACTAGGAGGGGATGGATAAGCGGTTTAAGCGATGAAGAGGGGTTTAGACATCCGACTATAGGTGGGTTAAGGATAGGAAAGAAGCTACCTGAACGTAAACCTGATGAGCCCTTCGATGGGTATCTAGAGTGGGAACGTGATGGTCAATACTACCACTACCTAACAAGGTGGATGCATACATTGAATAGAGTCTATCTAGCGACAAGCGATGCTACCTATAATCTATGGGCTATAGAGCTCGCTAAAACCGCTCATAAAGCCTTCGTTTATACAGATCATAATGGGAGGAAGCGTATGTACTGGAAGATGAGTGTAGATCTCTCACGTCCGCTAGTAGCTTCTATGGGTTTACACGATCCTCTCGACGGCTTCACAGTATATTACGAGCTTCAAGCTTACACTCTAAAGGATCGAGGTTGGCCTGACCTCTCGAAGGAGATAGAGGAGCTCGAAGAAATCCTTCGAGGAGTAGAGTTGACGACGGATGATCCGCTCGGTATCGGAACCCTACTATGGGACGCATATATGCTCGCTAGATTGATATCGTATGGGTTCATCGATCGTATAGACATAGTAGCCGATATACTCGACGCCGCTCTGTTAAGCTTAGAGTTATACCTTACGGGTAGCCAGCTGACCCTCCCATCGAGCGGTAGGCTCGCCTTCAGAGAGCTTGGTTTATCGATAGGCCTTAAAGCTGTAAACCGTTTCCTCAGATTAGTTGAGAGCGATAGCTTCCCTAGAGATGATAGGATACATCACTTTTTAGAAAGCTTAAGATACTACACGAAGCTGGCCGATCGTATAGATAGGTACTGGCTGGATTCTAGAAATAGAGGAAGTTATAGTTGGAAGAAATATGAGGATATAAACATGGTCATGCTAGCTACGAGCTTAGCTCCAGATGAATTCTTAGGATTGTAATAGCTTTGCCTAGATCTACTAAGCTGTCTGCTCTAGAGGAGAAACGGTTAAGTGGAAACCCCTTCTCCAGGGATTTAACAACGAATATTTCCATAGATTATCCGTTAATGAACACCTCAAAATCCATAACTGTATGGTTAGATTAGTATCGAGTATAGGGTTAAGCTGAACAGCCTAGCTATAATCTACTGTTACTCCGGTGAATACGTCTGTAGTATGTTCGAAACGTAGCGGAAGTATCGGGAGTATCACGAATACGATGCAGATGAGCATTCAGAACACCTGCCTAGTTATGCTTAGGAAGGATGGATATCATCCTTAGAAGCTATCGATGAACGTTTACTGAAGTTGAGGAATATAGTTATTTCTAGGAATCCAACGGCATCTACGCTATATCATCTATATGGGCTAGGTAGATGTCGTATACCTCTCCCTATCCGACGTATATATGACGCTTTTGAAATCTGGTGTGAATATCGAGGGTGGATGGCTCTTCTAGGTTAGCCATGAGGATCTATGCCTACAGAGTAGTTGGACTATAGCCTCCCCCGTATCTTGTGAGTCCTATGAATGATTTCCACTCTTGAATGATCGATCAAGATAAGCTCTATCACCGACAGAAACCCCTCATCCTTACTTCTAATATGCGCAGAAGGGATATACGGATATCTAAACATCCTAACATCGGTTCCATCGCTATTCATTAAGACATCATAGCTAATCCATTCCTTAGATATCAGCGAATCTCTTCTAGCGAATTGTGCTACAATTCTCCCTCTACTTGTGAAGAATTTATACTCAGCCCTCTCGATGTACTTCTCCATCGGTAATATAGGGTAGACTTCATGGGTCGAAGCTTTAACTATCCATATCTTCTGGACGAGATGCCAAGGCCCTTCGTGGCAGAACATAACTTCATCAGGATTTATACTTGTATGGGTATGGGATATCCATGCGGATTCACCCCCAGAATGGTAAGATTTCACCTTTATCTGAATCAAACCTTAATACGACGCTTCTAAGCCTAAGGTAGAAGTGCCCCAGCATATCAGAGTATATTCTACCCTTCGCCATACTCACGTTAACCACTTCGCTATAGCCGAATACCAGATACCTATCATCACGGCTTATCGACATATTCATAGAGCCGAAATTCTCCAAGGTTATATAGAGTGATTCACGTTCCAATATCTCTATATCGATCGATTTAAGCATCCCTCCATCCTACTAGTACACTTTCCTTACATCGTAACTTAGACACCCTCCTCTCACGTTAGCATCATCCGTTAGTTGTATCATACTCATATCCCTAAGATCTATAAGGTATAGCTGCCGCCGCCCAGTCCTATTGGACGTGCAGAGTAGCTTCTCCCCTCTTTCATCCATAAAGCTCCTAGTGAAATATATGGACTGTACCTCCTATACCATCGCTTAGACGCACGACCTTGACGCCTGTATATTCGTCGCGATACCGCTTGAAGTTTAGTTTAACTATGCCACTCAAATATTATATCTAGGATCCTGCATAATCTATATGTCGAAGTCTCGGTATAGGCTCGTCAGATACTAAGAGGTTAGATCTCGGTAATGAGAGTTATAGCAGATCTACATATACATGGCAGATATAGTAGGGCTACGAGCGCCGATATGAATCTAGAGAGGATAGCTAGGTTCTCTAAGATAAAGGGGTTAACACTCGTAGGCACAGGGGATTTCACCCATCCTAAATGGTTGTATGAAATCAAACATTTTCTAGTAGAATCTAACCAATCTGGTTTACATAGGCTTGCAAATATACCTGAATCTTCCATCTACTTTATGATAACAGGTGAAGTTTCGACAATATTCGAATTTGAAGATAAGACTAAGAGGGTTCACCATGTAGTATTGACGCCTAGCATCGAAATTGCTGAGCAGGTAAACGACCGGTTATCTAGATATGGGGATTTGGAAGCTGACGGTAGACCGACACTGAATATGTCAGCCGCTCATCTAGTTGAGGAGATCGTAGAAGTTTCTAAGGATAATGTAGTCTTCCCCGCTCACGCATGGACGCCATGGTTCAGCCTCTTCGGAGCTTTCAGCGGTTTCGATAGGGTGGACGACTGCTATCAAGATATGACTAAATACATTTACGCTCTCGAAACAGGGCTATCCTCAGATCCACCTATGAACTGGCGTCTAAGCTCACTAGATAGGTTCACCCTCCTATCGAACAGCGATTCACACTCCTACTGGCCTTGGAGGATAGGAAGGGAGGCTAACGTATTCGAGGTTAATCAGCTAACGTATAAGGACATAATAGATTCGATAAGGAGGAAGGAAGCAGGTATACTTAAGTTTACGATAGAGACCGATCCGGCATATGGAAAATATCATTGGACAGGTCATAGGGCATGCAGTATATCCCTTCCACCCGCTGAAGCTATAAGACTTGGTGGTAAATGTCCAGTTTGCCATAAAACTCTAACTAAAGGCGTCGAACAGAGAGTTGAAGAGCTCGCCGATAGACCTTACGGATTTAAACCAACCAGTTCACCTGGATACATACATTTGCTACCTCTCTCAGAGATTATATCCGCGGTTATAAGCGCCAGTTCACCTAGCTCGAAGAGCGTCTGGAGTATCTACAACTTTCTCATATCCCGATTCGGCGACGAGTATACCGTTCTATTAGATGCAAGCTTTGATGATATAGCTAAGGTAGTCGATCCCTCCATAGCTGAAGCTATCATACGTGTGAGAGAGGGTAGGGTTAAGGTAATCCCTGGATATGATGGCGTATACGGTAAGATAATAATATTTCCTGAGAAGGGTGAAGGGGTAGCTAGCGAGGTTGAAGGTGATAGGGAACTAAAATCAAAAACAAGTAGTGGAGTTAAACAGAGGTCTCTAACAGACTTCTTCTAGTCTTCCAATGCCTTTATAATCTCTCGGCAGAAGTATGGTAGATCCGCTGGTATCCTAGAAGTTATCATATTCCCATCTACGACTACAGGTTCATCCATATACTCGGCTCCAGCGTTTATAACATCATCCTTAATAGCCGATACGCATGTTACACGTCTACCCTTAAGAAGACCTGCTGATATCAATACCTGTGGGCCGTGGCATATAGCGGCTACGATACCCCTTGAAGCTATACCCTTAACGAATTCGAGTACCTCTCTATACCTTCTAAGCCTATCAGGCGCCCAACCCCCAGGTATAACCACGCAATCGAACTCCTCTGGTTTAGCTTCAGCAAATGTTAGATCAGGATTTACGGCTAACCCATGTTTGCCTTTGACAGGCTCCTTAGTAAGAGCTATAACTTTCACATCGAATCCAGCTTCCTTAAGCCTTAGTAGCGGATAGTATAGCTCTAAATCCTCATACTCTGGCCCGGCTAGTATAGCGACCCTCCTAACCTTACAGGACATATAACTTCCCCCTATATCTAGGGTGCTCAGAGCTATAGATTTAAATCTTGTAATCCTAGCGTTCTCCTATCAAGTTCGTTATGGCCTATACGGCTGTATCTGGTGAGGTTAACTCGGTATTAGCTGAAGTCGAACGGCTTATAGATATGGAGACGAGAAGCGAGGGTATGAAGCGTCAAACGATACATGGCTTTTTAGATCGGTAGATGGACCCCCTTTCACGGTGAACTTCCCTAATGTAAAGCATGGCTATAGCTATAGAGAGATATTCGAAGACCCGGATAAGATGCTTATAACACAGATAGAGACAAACGTCATCCCGCATCTAATGGTTAAAGATGATGCGGTTCCTGCAGTTAGAACAGATTATGGTGTATGCATAATACCTAACGCATTTGAACGTTTCTTCCTAAAGAAGCTTGAAGATACAGGGTAAGAATCTATCTAGCTGATACTCAAGGCTCGTTCAACCTAGTTCGCCAGATAGTCGGTGAGAAGATATTTCAAGCTCTATACCTCTAACCTGGCGAAGTTGGAGAGATGCTATCGAAGGTTACAGAAGCCTACATAGAATTCAC
>JAWCGL010000070.1:0-6351 GCA_038857155.1 Bathyarchaeia archaeon | reverse complement strand
TCAAGATACCCAGACAGGTTTAAACCTATACTTCTTCAAAGGGTTCTACCAATCAGAGTATCTCGAACCCGTATTCATATCCAGCAGTTTGAGGAAAGCAGTGGATTCATCCTACTCCGGATGGTGTGGCGGAGTCCTAGTATACAAAGTTAACTATACTTCGAAGGTTAACGCTACTCTGTAATCTCTAAATCTATAGCTATACCCTGCTTTACAAGCTGGATCGCATTCTCTTCAGGTATATACGCTACATCCTCAGCTCTAAACGGGCCGTAAACCTTGAGATCCACCCCTACGAAGGAGGGTGTATCGCTCTTAAACCTTACGAGCTTAAGCCCCTCCACCCTGAAGATAGCTTCCGATGGCGTATACCTACCCTCGGCTATACGTCTAACCATACGGTTGTACTCCTCGAATATCTTAGAAGCCTCTCTTACGAAGGGCTTCTCATCCTCAGTAAGCTTATCCCATTCGATCGCACCCCTTATAGACGCGTCTATAATCTTGGTAAGCCTTAGATAGCATAGATTCTCAGCGAGCTTAACGCTAACCTCTAGGATCTTAGCTAGAAGCTTACCCTGTACACTCTCCCTATCCGCAAGCTTCTCCTCCTCTCTAAGTTTCCTCATAAAACTGTTAAGCCTTCTATAGAAGTCTCCTGATAGCGGTTGTAGATCGATGCTAGCCGCCTCCCTCCTCCATGCATCTAGAAGCTCCTTGTACATACCTCCACCTCTCTAACCGGATAATATATAGGCTACACCCTTACATATCAGTAGGAGTGCCGGCTGTAGCGGGAGGGATACCTCCTCACCTTCGAATGGGCCGTAGGATTCATCTCCGATCCTAAACCTAGGAGCTGAAAGTACATAGAGCTTCACTTGATCCCTAAAACCTCTGAACGGTATAGCTTCAGATAGCGGATCGTAGCTCTCCAGCGATTCTAAGCTTGAGCCTACCCTAGACTTCATAAGCCCAGTCTTACCGTGGAGCGAACCTGGTAGGCGTATCAACCTATGGATATCTAGGGTGACCACAGGATCTATCTTAACCGATGAATACTCGATAGCCTTAGCTATAAGCCTCCTAATACCCGTCAACCCCACCTCTCTAGCGAATCTATCGAGCCCCCCCTCTAACATCCTCCCTAGAACTCTATCCCTATCCTCGACTACGGCTTCGATAAAGCTTCTCTTAAAACCTATACCCTTCAAATCATCCGAGGATGCTGAGGATAGAAAATCGTAGATCGTCCTGAGAATTCTAATCTTCACCCCTCCGGCATCCATACCCGCTAGCATCCTATCAAGGTATACCGAAGGATCGAACCCTACACCTAGCAGGTAGTCCGCTATCTCCCTCCTCGAATTCTGATCTAAACCTTCAACCTCCCCCGATACATGTATATGGAAGCCTCTATGCCCTGAGAAGTATGTAGCCATACCATCCTCCTGTATACCGAACTCGGAGGATAGTATCTCGATAAGCTTCATAGTCTCACGTCTAGCAGCTAGTAGGCATCTCTCGCAGAACCACACCCTCTCCTCCAGCTTATCGCCGCCGCAATCCGGGCATCTCTCAGGTGTACCGCCGACTCCTTCATAACCGCATGATATGCATACCCATCTATCATGCCCTGCCTTACAATCTGTAGGTATATGATCAGCATCTATATCGAACGTTAGCTCAGCTCCGATCCACCCCTTCCCATCCATAGGAGCGGATGGATTCATGTAGAAAGCCGAAGAGTAGAAGCAATCTGAAGGGTTATTCATCTTCAAGTAGTCTAGGAGATCATCCCTACCCTTGAAGGATATATGCCTCACTATGCCTCTATCGAATAGGTTGAACCCGAACTCCCTCCCAGCTATCCTGGGAGGCTCCTCGATAAACATGGAAGCTAGCGATGAATAATACCTGGAGAACGTATTCTTCACGAACCTCCTCGTATCCTCCTTAAGCTTCTCTAGGTTTCTCTCCATCCTCGCTACCTCCACCTATAACTCTACGCATACTCCTCCTATACCTTATGAGTGGATGTTTAACTCCTCTACACAGTTCATCCTCTATGCATAAGCCATGGGTCTTTAAAGTCGAGCAGCTGGGGGATGTATATTTAGTCATAGACCCCCTCATACCGGCGATATGTTCAACCTGATACCTCGTTATCCTCTCATCAGCATCCGGTATGGATACGAATAGCTTAACTATATCATCCACAGTCAACCCTATGTTGAGTAGAAAGCTTGCGAGGGTGAATCTAGCTATATGGGGTAGATGCCTCCCCCCTCTCAGAGCTGTATACATAGCTTTTATACATGGAGGTAGAGCATCCTCTACGAACCCTACATCAGCCCATCCCCTATACCTGGTCTTCCTATCAGAGAGCATACCCGTGATAGCTATCATCTTCGCTTCAAAGGTGCTTGGGGGTTTAGCATCCCCCGGTAGCGGTCTAGATAGAATCTTGGTAAGGCTATCCTGGATAGCCTCCGATATAAGCCTCACAAGCTCCCTTCTAGAAAGTGCAACCCATCCCCTATCTAAAACCCTATTCACAAGCTTCCACCTAGGATCGTGGAACCTAGACGCATACCTAAGATAATCTAGGATGTAAAGCTTCGCATACACATCGCCTATCTCAGCTCTAAAACCTAGACGTGAAGCTAACGCTTCGACGAGGGGTTTAGGCTCCCCCTCTAGGAGCTCCCTCGCTCTCAAAGATTCTGCTAGAGCATACCTTCTAACGAGGAATTCATCCCCTACGAACCTAACTAGGAGTACCGCTACAGGGAAGGAAGCTATCTCCAACCTAGGTTCGCCTAGGTTGAGTGAGACAACCCCCTTCTCTACAGCTTCGACTATACGCGAATAGGCTCTATCGATTATAGGCTGGAAATACTCTGCCTCTATATCCTTAACCGTGAAACCAGCCTCCTCGAGGTATTCGGAGGCCTCCCTTAGAAACGGGTATTTAGCTAGATCCCTCTCTGTGAACTTGTAGCTCTCCTTTAAAGCCATACTTCAACCGAGAAGCTATACTCTCCAGCGATAAAACCTTTATATTCCGGTATCCGAATAGCTCAAAGCTCTACCCGACGTCTATTAAACCGTATCGCTAACTATAATGTTTATACGCCCCCCATCTCTTTGAATCTCTATAGAGGGTTGGGTCGATCAGAATTCTTTAAAGCCGCTAGGGATGCTGTAGAGCTCGTTAAACCTATAGGTAGAAGAGGAGGCTCCTCCCTGCTGATCCATCACGATGAAGCCGATGGTATATGCTCCGCAGGTATAGCTTCGAAAGCTTTAGAGAACCTCGGCTTCACAGTTAAACCTGTATGTCTAGAGAAGCTTTACAGAGAGGTTCTCGAAGAGATATACTGTAGATCGGTCTTCGACGCTATAGTCTTCACAGACATAGGCGGAGCTCATGCAGGCTATATATCCAAGCTGAATACAGATGGTATACCAACCGTGATACTAGACCACCATAAACCAGAGCGGCCTTCGAATCCATCGGTATTCAACCTTTCACCAGATCTGTACGGTTTAGATGGGGATGAGATATCCGCTTCGACCGTAGCCTATATATTCGCTAAGATGGCTTACCCTGAAGCTGAGAATCTCGCATACTTAGCGTTGATAGGATCAGCCGAGATACCCGGCCCGCTTAGAGGCTTAGATATGGAAGCTACCCAGGATGCTATCCGTAGAGGGCTCGTCGAACCTACAGGTAGAGGGGATTATAGGGTTAAAGCTATGGGTAGACTCCTATCGTATAAGAAGATATCCAGCATCCTATCCATACTGGGGTCTGTAGGCTACTATAGGGGTGGACCTACGCTTGGGTTGAGAGCATGTATTGAAGGGTTAACCGAGGAGGTTGAGAGCTTCGCATCTAAGCTTGAGGATGAGAGGAAGGAAGCTAACCGTAAGCTTCTATCGAAGCTTTACAGGGAAGGCTTAACTGTAGATGGATATACGCAGTGGTTCCACGCCGAGGATTCATTCTCGGGTATGGGTGTTAAGGTTATCGGAAGCTTCTGTTCGTATCTAAGGTATCAGAAGAGGATAGTTAGATCAGACCTGTACATTATAGGGTTTATGTATATGTCCAGGGAGATACCTGGGTTCAGCCCTCTGAAGAGCGATTACAGTAAAGTTTCAGGTAGGCTTCCAGAAGGATTGGAAGAAGAGGTTAGGAATGGCTTGAAGCCTCCGCTTTCGACTATACTCCCCAGGGCATGTGAAGCCTATGGTGGGTTCGGTGATGGGCATGCATCCGCTGCTTCAGGAGTAGTTTTAAGGGGTGAAGAGGTAGGTTTCATAGAGGAGTTTAACAGGCTAGTTTCGGGATATACCGGTGAATCATCTATGTGATGGTAGATAGTATAGGTTGTCAGATATCTTCTCAGCTTCAGCTGGAGGCTTATCGAAGTATACCTCTTCTATCCTATGCATCCTTCTAAGATCTTCTATGAAAGGTTTAACCCTATCGGATGCGTAGATAACGCCTTTCAGAGGGGTATTCAGGGATATACCCATCCTCTTCTTAATCCTCCATAGACCGCTGTTAAACTCTACTATATACTCCGTATATTCTCTAAGCCTATCATCCACCGGTATGGCTTCAGGTATCCTCTCCCTATGTACTGTTCCACCGTAGATACTCCTCCATACAGCATCGGTTATGAAGGGGCATATAGGTGCTAGAAGCTTCAGAACTGTTGCTAAAACTTTATGCAGCGTATACCATGCCGATGCTTGCTCCTCGTCGCTGAAAGATCTATCGCTATTGTACGCTCTAGGCTTAACCGCTTCGATGTAGTGGTCTGCGAATACGCTCCATACAAAATACCTTATACCGTTGCTCGCGTCGAAGAAATCCAGCTCCTCGTAATCCTTCACGCATACCTCTATAAGCCTGTTAGCTTCGGCTAGTATCCATTCATCCATAGGCTTAAGCCTGCTAGGCTCATCCACGATGGGGAACTGTGAGATGAACCTAGCGATATTCCAAAGCTTGGTTAGGAATAGCCTAGCGGATTCAAGCTTGGATTCTGAGAATCTATAGTCTGATCCAAGCTTAGCTTCAGATGCAGCCCAGAATCTGAAGGCATCGGCGCCATACCTTTCTAGGAGAGGCTCGGGATATACGACGTTACCCTTAGATTTATGCATAGCTTCCCCCTTCTCATCTAAACCCATACCTGAGATCCTCACATATCTGAAGGCTGGTCTACCTGTAAGCTCGTATACCCTGAGGATCGTATAGTATAGCCACGTCCTGATTATATCGTAGCCTTGAGGCCTCAATATACTATCGGATAGCCTCTCGTAGAGCTTAGGGTTACGTCTATACCCTGATACATATAGCGGGCTTATACTAGAATCCATCCATGTATCTAGGGTCCTATCTTCGCCTACGAACTCTGCGGAACCGCAATATACACATTTATCTATCGGAGGTGTATCCTTCCAAGGCTTATAGTATCTCCCAGGCTCCGGTAGGTTAACCCCACCGCACCTCCTACAATACCATATAGGAATCTCCGTCCCGTAGAATCTCCTCCTAGAGATGGGCCAATCAGTCTTCACGCCTTCGATCCAATCTATAAGCCTCTGTCTAGCCGAATCAGGGTAGAACCTCATACGATCCACGATCCTTCTAACCTCATCTAGGAAATCCACCTGTTTAAGGTAGAACTCCTTCATATGTATGAATTCTACCGGGTTCTTAGATCTCCAGCATACGGGTACCCTATGCTTAATCCTCTCCACCTTCTCGACGAAGCCCTTCGCTTTAAGATCCTCTACTATCCTCCTCCTAGCCTCCTCTACGGTAAGCCCCTCGTAAACCCCTGCGTTGCTATTCATACGTCCATCCGGATCTATAGCTATCTTAGGTTTCAACCTAAGCTCCCTGAAAAGCCTCACATCCACCTGGTCGCCGTAGGAGCATACCATAACTAAGCCTGAACCGAACTCAGGTTTAGCAGCTGGATGAGCTATTATAGGCACTCTATACCCGTATATAGGGATGATAGCTTCAGATCCTTCTAAGCCTCCATACCTATCATCCTCGGGGTTGAATATAACAGCGGCGCAGCTGCATAGGAGTTCGGGTCTTGTAGAAGCTACGACTATATACCCTCCATCTTCAAGCTTGAACTTCATATAGACTAGATCTGTATCCGTTTCATCGCTATAATCTACCTCGGCATCGGCTATAGTGGTACGGCATACAGGACACCAGTTTACAGGATACTCAGCCTCGTATATTAAGCCCCTACGCCAAAGCTCTATGAATGTCTCCTGGGTTAAACCCCTATACTCAGGGCTATCCGT
>JAWCGL010000069.1:0-6395 GCA_038857155.1 Bathyarchaeia archaeon | reverse complement strand
TCATCTATAGATCTATGCTTCTTAACCGTGAACGTGGTGAAGGCTTCTGGAAGACATATCAAATCTGGTTTAACCTTAAGAGCTTCATCAGTAAGCTTCAACGCATACCTACGGTTCTCTTCGACTGTAGGGTATCCTCTAGATGCTAAACAGATTGTAGCTATACGTACCTTACCCATACTAGAAATATGATGGAGCCGACCAGTATATTTAGCTTAATATCCTAAGACTGAAAAGAGGGCATCCATCGTAGTCTATCATGACCTCCATACCCGTATAGTATTACTAGTTATGAGCTATCTACAGCTTTCTACGCGATTGTATAAGCATTATCGCTTCAGCTATATCTCCAGAGGCTTCTTTCAACGCAGCTACAGCTTCCTCTAGAGGTACGTTCAGCTGAGCTGCGATCAGCTGCGCATCCTCCTCAGATACTTTTACACCAGCTTTTTCGATAGCTCTCTCCTTAGCCGAGCCTAGAACTTGGAATATCTTCTGTCCTGAAACCTCTAGTACCGATACAGATGGGTTCTCCACGACTATCTCCCTATCCTCCATCCTTATGACTACTTCCTTAACCCCATCTAGCTCGTTAACCTTCAACCCCATCTGCTTCATAAGTCTACGTGCTTCCCTGCTCGATAACGCTCTCATACCGAAATACTATTTATAGTCGTATACACTGAAATAAATATGTCTAGGTAGATTTTGGAGGGTATATCTAGGTATGCCTATCTGCGAACTCTGCGGTAGGAAGATACCCAGAGCTATGAAGATAGAGGTCGAAGGAGCTATAGTCGAGGTTTGTAGTGAATGTGCATCTAAAGCTAAAGCTAGAGTGATACGCGAGATCAGGAGGGATTCCGCTACGGTTAAACCTAAGATGCATGTGAACCCTGAGAGAGACGATATATCCGTGGAGCTTGAATCGAAGATACTACGTCAAGATTACGGTAGGATAATCAGGGAGGCTAGAGAGAGGTATAGCTTAAGAGTTGAGGATCTAGCTCGTATTATCGGTGAGAAGTCTTCGGTCATACAGAGGATAGAAGCTGGGAAGCTTAAACCAGATTCAGAGTTGGCTACTAAGCTTGAGAGGATTCTCAAGATAAGCTTATTCGAAGCCGCCCCATCTAAAGCTTACACGTTTAAGGTAGCAGATGGATCTGAATCTGGGTTAACCGTAGCCGATATATTAGCGGTATCCGGGGGAAGGGTTAAACGTAGGGTTGAAGATCTACGTACTGAGACTGGGTCATAGGATACATAGGGATAGAAGGATAACTACACATGTAGGGTTAGCTGCTAGGGCTTTCGGAGCCGATGGTATCATAATCTCAGGCGATATGGATCGAGCTGTTCTGAACAGTATATCTAGAGTTGTAGAGGTTTGGGGTGGGCCCTTCGCTATCCACTACGAGAGGGGTTGGCGTAAAGTCATCGAGGATTATAGGAGGAGTGGATGGAGGATCATACATCTAACGATGTACGGAATACCGTTGCCAGATATCATCGATCCTATCAGGATGGACCCGTCGGATAAGCTCATCGTAGTTGGATCGGAGAAGGTTCCGGGTGTAGTGTATAAGCTTGCAGATTGGAATGTAGCCGTAACATCCCAGCCTCACTCAGAGGTATCGGCTTTAGCGGTATTCCTAGATAGGTTATTCGAGGGTAGAGAGTTCTATAGAGAGTTCACCTCTGCTATGCTAAAGATTATACCTCAGGAGAGGGGGAAGAAAGTTTTAAAACTCGCGGGCGATGGGAGTACATGATATGTATAGGTATAGTTATCTTATATCTATCCTGATGCTAGTACTCGGCTTAACCTTAGGGTATATAATCTGCTACATTCAACTCCAACCTGAGATAGGTAGGTTATCATCTATTCTAGAGGCTATGGTCGAGGAGCTTTCCTCCATGGAGGAGGCTAGGTTAGGGCTTATAAACAAGCTTTCTGAGCTTGAGGAAGCTCTAAACCTAGTTAGCGGCGAGTATGAAAAGCTGTTAGATTCTATCAACATTACGGTGGAGCTTATACCCGATAGGAGCTATTTCGAGGAGGCGTATCGGTTGATAGCGGAAGCGAAAAGTAGCATATACCTTGTAATGTATTTAGCTGAATTCGACCCTACGGATGAAGGTAACCCTGCCAACGTATTGGTGGATATGCTTATATATGCATACCTAAGAGGGGTTGATGTAAAGGTTTTATTCGATGAAGAAATAGTTTCAAGCTATCCTGAGACTATAGCTAGGCTTAAATCCTATGGTGTACCTGTAAGGCTTGACGGAGATAGGGCTATCGCTACCCATAGCAAGCTTTTAGTCGTGGACGGCTTCTATATTCTAGCAGGCAGCCATAACTGGACTAAGAATTCTTTGAATCGTAACTACGAATATAGTATCATGGTAGCTTCTAGCATATATGGCTCTGAAGCCTTATCTTACGCCGAGGTTATATGGAGTAGGGGATATGATGCCTAGCCTTCATAGCCTATCTCGCACCATACGATTCCGCTACATCTAAGCTTAGAGGACACATAGGATAATAGTGTAGCCGTATCGAAATCTATGCAGCTGTAAACATCTAATGTGAAGAATCTATGATCCCTCCACGTATATATGGAAACCCCGGATCCAACCCACGCTAGATATCCTCCTACACCATGATGGAGTTTAGAGTATCTATCCGGTGAGAATACTATAGGGCCTACTATGATATCCATACCTAAGGTTCTACTGAGATCTACTAGGAATATTCTTACGAACTCCTCATCTGCTTCGACGTCGTAGAATCCTTCTACTATGATTCTCTTCCTGAATATCTCGGGTTTAAGGTTCTTCAAGCCTAATAGATCGGTTTAACCAAGCGAAAGACATTAATATTCTCTTTCTACCTAGTATTAGGAGGAATAAACTTTATCATGCTTAATCCTGGTGGTAATCTTGGGAGGCTATAGAATCGTACTTACCTCTGATAGAACTCTGATGAGTGAGTATGGCGGAGCTATATTCATGGGTTTTAGTGCATGCATACCTAAAGGCGTTATACCTGATTGGGCTTACTTCAATATATTCTGCCCCTCTGTTAAAGTCGATGGAAATGGTTCACCACTCTATACGAGCTACGGTTTAAGGAAGATCGAAGCCGCCCTTATAGACTACGGTTTCGGCGAGGATGAAGTGGCTGTAGCTCACCCGGATTACATAGATAGGTTTATAGGAGGTTCGACTAGGGTTTTAGGCTTATCTGAAAACGATCCGTTAGGTATAGGTCCTGCTACGACGACGTTCACAGAAGTGTTAGGCGGAGAAGCGTATATGGCTATCAAGTTTAGGGAGCTTCTATCTAATCAAACTTTAGCGAGGTACCGTAGGTATATTAAGGTTATAGTCGGTGGACCAGGTGTATGGCAGCTTGAAAACGAAGCTATTCGTAGTAAGCTTGGAATCGACTGTGTAGTTATAGGTGAGGGGGAGAAGGTTGTAGGCCCTTTATTCGAGAAAGCTGTGAAAGGTGAGGAGATACCTAGCGTTGTATATGGGGATGTAGTCGATGTAGATGAGATGCCTATAATCAGGAAACCTGCCGTATGCGGTTTAGTCGAGATATCTAGGGGGTGCGGTAGGGGATGCGCATTCTGTGTACCTACTATGCTGAAGTTTAGATGTAGACCTATAGAGGATGTAATTGCAGAGGTCAGGGTTACCGTTAGAGGGGGTAGGAATCCGCTACTACATGGGGAGGATGTCTTAAGATATGGCGCTAAAGGTATAGAAGCTAACCCTGAAGCTGTTATGAAGCTCTTCAGATCCGTACTCTCGGAGCCTGGCGTCACAGGTATAAGTATAAGTCATTTCACACTCTCCACGGTCGTCGCTACACCTAGGCTTATAGAGTATCTATCATCGCTCCTAGGTTTATCGAGGGATAGATGGATAAGCGGGCAGACAGGTATAGAGACCGGCAGCCCTAGGATAATGTCTATGCATATGAGGGGGAAGTGTAAGCCATTCAGACCTGAGGATTGGCCCGACGTAGTCGTAGAAGCTTTCCAGATACTATCAGATAACAATTGGGTTCCATGCGGTACTATGATAGTAGGCTTACCCGGCGAGGAGCCGAGAGATGTAGACTATAGTATAGAGCTTGTAAGGAGCCTCAGACATTTCAAAAGCCTTATAGTACCTCTATTCTTCGTAGCAGCCGGATCCTTAGAGGATAAGGTTAGATCCTTCAAGCTTGAGGATCTAACGATTAAACACTCCGAGCTTATACTCGAATGCTGGGAGCACAACCTGAGATGGACACCTATACTTATGAACGAATACTTCAAGCTTTCCACTAGGAATAGGATTCTATGCAGCTTTATGAGCGTAATCATAAGGTATGGTATCAGAAGGCTTCTAAAACTCATAGACGAATGTCGTAGGGTATATGGTGGAGATATAAAGGCTATGGTCGAAGCCTATAGGAAGGGTGCTAAGAGAGCTTACGGCGAAGCCTATCCCATTCCCTCAACGTCGTAGCCATCTAACCCCATCTTCGATCTACTACTAACCGACGGTATGAGATGTGTCCCATCGCATGTAGGTGAACTTTGCAGTTCACAGAACCCCTCACGACACGAAGAGAATGTCATACCATATGCCTCGACGGTTTCCTTAATCATACGCATATAGTCTAGCCTAAGCTTAGATGGCATATACCTTACGCCATGGATGATCGACCCCTCATCGTAGTATAGCTTTCTTAGTAGCATCGATTTCTCAGATAGAGCTTCGACTATACGTCTAAAGTTATCCGGTTTAACTTTATACGTCGATGAAGCTATATGCTTCACACCGGCCTCCGCAAGTCTCCCGATAAGCTTAGCTAGAGTTCTAGGGTCATCGTTAACCCCGGGTATTATAGGATCTATCCTAGCAGAGCAGGGTATACCTGCATCTGTGAGCATCTTCAGTGCTCTAATTCTAGATGGTGGTGGCGGAGCGTAGGGTTCTAGTATGCTAGCGATCCTATCGTCTATAGTCGTTATGGTTATGCTGACGGTAAACATACCCCTACGTAGTATATCTATATCTCTAACAACCATATCAGATTTCGTTAGGATTATCACCCTACAGCCGGTGGAAGCTAGTATCCTTAAAGCTTCACGTGTAATCTTCAACTCATACTCCTGAGGAGTGTATGGATCAGAGCTATTAGATATGGATATAGGTATGGATAGATCCTCGTTCCTAAGATCGAGTAGAAGCTTAGAGATAAACCTCTCCTTAACCCTAGGCTTAAACCCATCCTTCACATACGAGGTTATATAGCAATACCTACACATATGACCGCATCCGGTGTAGGGGGATAAGCTATACTTTGGAGGACAGGTACACATAGGGCTACGCCAAGGATCGAATAACTTCAATACATAAGGCGTCAAGAGCCTAACCTCAAACTCTATAAGCTAGTTAGGAAAGATAAAACTGTAGCATCGTAGAATACGAAGCTATAGGAAGCTATAACGATCAATAGGCTATGGACCCGTAGCGCAGCCAGGATAGCGCATCGGCCTTCGGAGCCGGTGGTCCCGGGTTCGAATCCCGGCGGGTCCGCATCCCTCCTGTGAATCCTCCATCTCTTGTTTATTCCTAAGTTTATGGTTGGGACGGCCTTCTTCTCCATGTGATGCCGGTTTTCGGTGAACGTAGTTAATATTATACAATTTTTACTAAATATCTAGTCAGTGTACTATTTCATCAGGTTCGATTCTCTTTATGTCTATATTATCGAAGCCCTTATCAAAGCTTACTATAGGTATACAATTTTTCTTCGCGAAATAGACCTCTCCATGGCATTAACCTCTGAGAGAAACCTAGCTACGAGATCGGGTTTGCCTAGAATAACTGAGATACCGTAGAGTGTGAAGTATAGTATGCATGTCTTAATCCCACCTTTCTTCACAAGGTTCAATAATTTAAAGCATTCCTTTCATCTGTCCCTCCTACATAGTATTTAGAAGTATATCTAGCCTTCTCCTTCCACCGAAATGTCTATACCTCAACTTCATGAGTTAAATAAACCGTAAGAAATCTACCTAGGGAGTGGAGCCCAGCCGTTAATATGTCCATAGATCAGCTACGAATATCTACAATACCTAATCTAATTGTTGGATGCCGAGCATATTCGAAGTTTCTAGATATAGCTATTTTATCTGTTATGTGGGGTTTTGCTCGTTATCTACTGGTTAGGTTTTCCCAGAGATCTACCTGTCTTTTCGGTTTAAACGGCTTCCCTACTATGGAAGGCTTACCCGTATTACCTATATCTGCTACTTTCGCTTCATGAGTACCTGTCCCTCTATCTATGATATGCTCGGTGAATGTTCCATCGCCATTAT
>JAWCGL010000068.1:0-6427 GCA_038857155.1 Bathyarchaeia archaeon | reverse complement strand
CATCGTAGACCGGATCATACACCCAGATTTAAAGGTTAAATGTTTAAAATCCTGTAGATACGAGGTAGACAGAGGTTTGAGCAGTGGTAGGGTTTGGAGGAGGGAGTGGTTTAAGGTAGATGAGTATGGCAATTTCGGAGAGTATCTAGGGGAGACTTACGCGCCGTTCGAGTTTGACGATAATTGGGGTTTAGGCGAGGTTGCCTTCGGTGTGGAGGATGAGATAGGGTTTAGAAGCTATGCTAGGGTTGAGGTTACAGAGTCTGAAGTCTATAGATTTGAGTATGGATGTGATGATGGGGCTAGACTATACGTATACCATGATAGAGGTGGATTGGTCTACAGTAGGACTGATAGCTGGAAGCTTCAAAACTATACGGTGTACGAGTGTGAGGTATACCTGGAGAAGGGTGTATATACGTTCAGGTTGGACTGGTATAAGTGGGGTATGCTCGCTAGGATTAGCTTCAAGGTATCTAAGGGTAGAGAGTATGTGAAGTCTGTATCTATAGAGGGGTAGGAAAGGGGGAAAAATAATGCGGGTGATAGCCGGTCTACGGCTGATATCGCGATTTTAGCCTACCTTCTCGACTACCCTCCATCTGTAACCGCATGTAGGGCATTCGAATAGCCTTATGTGAAGCTTAGGACCCTTCCTACTCTTAGGTGATAGATCCCACTCCTTTACAGGATTCCTTACTTCTGTACCATCCTTAGGGCAGTTAGGCATTATTCCCACCTAACCATAATGGTTATCATGGTTTCCATATATAAGGCTTTCCATACTAACGATGCTAAGTAAAGTGTTTAATGTATTTGAGTGTAGCTTTCAACCCATCATATATCGATGCAAACCTCGATGCTTCCGATACCCTCTCCTCCAACCCCCTATCCTTGTATAGGTATCTTAAAGCCGAAGAGACCTTCTCGACATCTAAAGATTCTTGATCCAATACTACGGATAAACCCATCTCCTCCATACGCCTAGCATTCCCCATCTGCTCAGTATGGTTAGGGGTGGGTATAAGTAGCGATGGCTTACCGTATAGTATAGCTTTAGATAGAGTGCCATGACCAGCTCTACATACGAGTATATCGCATGCTTTAAGATATTCGTAGTACTTATCAGTCCATCCGTATACTTTGAATCCATAGCTATCTTCTAACAGTCTACCGCTATACTCAGAATCGCCTATACACATAACGATGTCGTAGTAGCCGGATAGCTTCATTAATATAGGTTTAAGCCTCTCTACCAGGGGGAGCCTCTCCCTCCTAGGCCCGCTTATAGGGGCGAATATCAAAGGTTTATCCAAACCCACACCGAGCGTATCCTTCAACTCCTCGACGCTAGGTAGATCACCTGGTTTAACATCCACTATAGGTCCTATAAGTTTAACGCTATCAGCGTATATCTCAGGTATCTCTAGGTTACCGAGAGATATCGTATATGGGTAGGGGTAGTCTGGTATCAGTATAAGATCGCTTAGACTCCATATGGCGCCTATAAAAGCTATACCACCGGTATCTAGGAGTATAGCTAGCTTCCTGAATAGAGGCCTCTTAACAGGTGTCACTATCTTAAACTGGTTGAGGATCGTTATACACGGTATATCCAGTATCCTCGAAGATATGACTGTAGAAGCTCTAGTATCCGATACTACTACGTTAGGCTGGAAGAGCTGCATCATAGCATACTCGAATCCTAGCTGCTTCACGAATTTCACGAAAGCTAGGAAGGGCCCTGGGTTAACCATCGTAAGCTTGAAATCTACAGAGCCGTCGGGTTTAACCTGGAATCCCATAGGCGGCGCCGCTCTGGATCTAAACTTATATTCTCTGAGAAGCTTGAAAGCTTCGCCGTAGGTCGACACGAATATATCGAACCCGTTGCTAGCTAGACTATTAACTATCGGTAGACATCTACCTACATGACCATAGCCTATACCGCATATCCCGAAGTATACCTTACTCAATGTAGATCTAGCCTCCACCCGGCTACTAGCGGAGGCTACGCCTATGCACAGAGCCTCTAGGATACTCCTCCTCGAATATCTCAGCTCTAAACCTATATACCCTAGTATTCCTTAGGAGCCATGCATCAGGTGGAAGCCCTGCTTTAAGACAGCAGTACGATAGGAACTCCTCTTGATCCCAACCCTGCTCCACCGGCACTTGGGGTAGGAGCAGACCTGAGTATACACCTCTCTGAACGATCAACCCATCCCTACCTATCTCTACCGCAGATGGTAGGAGGCGGGGGTTATCTACCTTAACCTCCTCTGGAGGTGTCAGCAGGCTAACCTCGACTACTATACGATCCATCTCATCCATATCTACTTGTGGAAACCTAGGATCACCGACCGCAGATTCTATAGCAGCTTTTATCGTAGCCTCCACCAGGGGATGAGTGGGGTATGGGAAGCCTATACATCCTCTAAGCTCCTTCACACCTCCTACAAGCTTGTTCAAGGTTACGAATACACCGGATTTAACGTAGAGACTACTAGGAGTATCTGGTGGAGGATCTATAACTACACCTTTAGATAGATACTCCTCTATAGCTCTTCGAGCTAGCTTAACTATGAAGGACCCCTCCTCATCGGTATACCTGTAGATGTTACAGGACACAATAATTATGGTTTATCGGCTGCTCTTAAAAACCTAGCTGCTAATACTGGGTCTAAACCTATAAGTATACAGCTGTTGTAGCGAATTAGCGGGGATTCAAGCTATGTCTACCATGGATCTAAGGATAACGGGAGGTAGGGTTTATAGGAGGGGGAGGCTCACCCGTATGGATGTAGCCGTCGATGATGGGCGGATAGTTAAGCTCGGTAGAGTATCCGCTATGCCTAGAAGCGATACCGTATTGAACGCCGACGGATGCATAATCCTACCAGGAGTTATAGATGTACATGTACATCTTAGAGACGAAAACCTCTCCTACAAGGAGACCTTCGAAACCGGCACCCTATCAGCCGCTCTAGGGGGGGTTACGACCATCCTAGATATGCCTAACAACGATCCGCCGACCGTAGGTGGGATAGCTTCGAAGGTTAGGATGGAGAAAGCTGAGGGTAGGGTATACGTTAACGTAGGATTCTACTCCTTCATACCGGAGGATCTAGGAGGGCTGAGGGATACGATCGATCTAGGTGTCTCAGGGTTTAAAATATTCTTAACCGATGGATACGGGTTGAATCCTTGGAACGAATCTATGCTGCTAGATGCTATGGAGGTTATAGGCGATAGATCGTCTATACTATGCGTACACTGCGAGGATGGGAGGATGATAAGGGAGAGGCTTTCTAGGATCGCTATAAGGGATCTTAGGGATTACGAGAAGGTTAGAGGTGAAGATGTGGAGCTATCTGCAGTCTCGTATATACTAGGTTTAGCTGGTAGGGTTGAATCGAAGCCGAGTATACATCTATGCCATATTACATGCAGCGAATCCGTCGAGATGGTATCTGAAGCTAAAGCTAGAGGGTTGAAGGTTTCATGCGAGGTTACACCCCACCATATACTACTCGATAGTAGCTATATCGATAGATTCGGTGGTCTAGCTTTCACACTACCCCTACTTAGGAGTAGCATCTATTCATCTAAGCTATTCGAATATACGGTCGCAGGGTTCGTAGACGTCATAGCATCGGATCATGCCCCTCATAGTCTAGATGAGAAGATACGGAGGGATCCATCCGAAGTTAAACCCGGGTTTCCATGCCTAGAGATAATGCTCCCCCTAATATTCACAGAGGTTGTTAACGGTAGGATCAGTCTAGATACAGCTGTGAAAGCTCTCTGCGAGAAGCCAGCCGAGATATTCAGGATCGATAGGAGAGGCTGCATAGAGGAGGGGTTCCACGCGGATCTCGTGATCCTGGATCCTAGGAGGGAGTTTACGGTGGATCCGGAGCTATTCGCTTCTAAAGCTAAGTATAGCCCATTCCAGGGGAGGAGGCTTAAAGGTAAACCTACGGCGACTATAGTCGGAGGGGTTTTAGTAGTCGAAGATGGGGAGCTAGCTATCGATAGACCTACAGGTAGGATCCTTAGGAGGGTGGAGGGGGTTCTATCCTAGGGTATGGCTAGATTCAGGTTTCTAGCCGATGCTATGCTCGGTAGGACTGCTAGATGGCTTAGGATACTCGGATACGATACCATCTACGGCGGCGGGTTAACGGATGACGAGCTACTATCGATATGCGCGTCACAATATAGGATCCTACTAACCTCTGATGAGCAGCTGTACGGTAGAGCGGTTAGAGATGGTGTGGAAGCTCTACTCGTCAGAGGTGGGAGAGAAGCTGAGAGGATAGCTTGGATAGCTTCCAACCTAGGTTTAAAGCTTGAGGTAAAACCCGAGTTATCGCTATGCCCAGTCTGTAATTCGAGTATTAGGAGGATAGATGTGGATGAAGCTAGGGTGAGGGGGGTTCCTGAGAAGGTTTTAGGGTGGAGTAGGGATTTCTGGGTATGCAGCGGGTGTGGGAAGGTCTACTGGGTTGGATCCCACTATAGGAGGATGAAGCTATTCTTGAAGGAGGTTTCCAGGATTATAGAGGATCTTCATTCAAGCTCTAAACAGCTTTCACAGAGTAGCTTACCATCCTTCTCTACTAGGAAGTCAGACCACTCCCCGCATAGCTCACAGTAGCCTACCATACTACCCCCTGTACCTGTGGATACCGCTGGTATACCTGTGATACGCTCCTTCTCTGTTATAATCTCTATAAGCTCAGGTGTCACCGTCACTATATCCTTAGACGATATTATACCTATGAGTTTACCTTTATACATAACCCCAAGCCTTTTAACATGGTGGCCCCTCATAACCCTAGCCGCCGCAGCAAGGTCTGCATCCTGATCTATCGTTATCAAAGGTTTACTCATAACTTCCTCGACTTTCACACGTCTAGGTTTGAGGTTCTTCGCTATAACCCTCTTTATTATATCCATATCCGTTATCATACCTATAGGGTTTCCATCCTTATCTACGACTATAAGGCTGCCTATATCGTACTTATCCATAAGCTTAGAAGCTTTAAGCACAGTCGAACCCTCCTCGACGGTTACAACTGGGCTACTCATAATATGCTTAACTCTAACCGAAACCTTCTCGCTCATCCGATATCCTACCTCCCCCAGCCGGAAGCCTATAGCGGAGATCGCCGAAGATATCGATGGGTAACTCCCCTTCAAATACTTTTCTAGATCTCTCGACGAGCCTAGATTTAACCAAGTCTATAAGCTTATCCTTAGGGATGGAGCCTGGAGCTATCTTAACGTAGATGTCTGTCTTAGCTCTAACAGCGGATTCAGGAGCGACTATAAGCTCGAACCCGCCATCCTCTGATAGGGTTAAACCTACCGCAAGCTCTAGAGGCACGGATCTAACATAGTTCTTAGAGCCTAGTATCCTAAAAGCCCCCTTCGGTAGGTATTGACCTGGTGGTGGAGATTTAGATAGCTGAGATGGGGAGACGTAGAATACATCCAGCGATGAGAAGCCATCACTCCAAGCTTGACTATAGGATGCGGCGAATACAGCGGCCTCCATGATCGTAGCTTCAGACGGTATTCTGCCCTCGGTCTTAACGACGACGAAGGGGGCTCCATGTATATCTGCATGGAAGACTATATCGTTCTGATCGGTATACCTCTTCACGAGGATCTCGTTAGTCGATGCATCCCTACCGGCTAACACTAGAAAACCCTCTGAGGAGTGGAAGAAGTTGAACTTCTCATACCACCTCCTCCTTCTAGCTTTGATCCGCGGATACTCAACCACCCTAGATTCTAGCTCTGATAGGCTCCTTCTAAGCTCTTCAAGTTTGAATCGTAGACTCTCAGCTTCACCATACCTACGCTTATACATCGCATAGTATCGCGAGATGGATTCGTATACGTTCCCGGTGAAGCTTAGCTCCACATCGCATCCATCGATTTCGATCCTAAACGAGCCTGATGGGAAATCTATATCTACAAGCTTGAAGCCTAGGTTTGAAGCTATATCGGAGGCTTCCTCGAGTATCCTATCCTCATCCACACCCGATCTCTTCGATTCGATTATGAACGATGCGATAGCCTCTAGTCTACCCATATGCATGGATAGAGTATCGGCTATACGCTTATACTCAGAAGCTTTAGATTCGAGCTTAGCTATCCTAGATTCGATCCTCCTCAAATTCTTAAGAATAGCGGCAGCCTGCTTTCTACGAGCTCCAGCTACTTCGCTATACTCTTCGGATGATACCAACCTGTGGAAGTAGCTATCGAGAGCGGCGTTGAACGAGGGATACTCCTCGCATCGTAGATCCCTATAGATCCCCAGCTTGAACGGGGAGAAATCTATGGGTATCCCATCGTTCGGTATGTAGATATAGCTTTTGAACGGTGGACCCCCCGCCGATGATACTAT
>JAWCGL010000067.1:0-6464 GCA_038857155.1 Bathyarchaeia archaeon | reverse complement strand
ACGCTGGTTTTCGCAGGGGAAAAGCTTGGATAAAGGTATCCTCTCAGTCCTCCTAGTTATCTCTCTACTCTTAGCATTCTCTGTAGCATCCATCACCCCCCAGGTAACATACACATCTAAGTCAACCTACGCCTACAAGTTTACGGTGGATAGCGATGGGAATACATATGTATTGATAGAATTCAAATCTGAGGAATCCGGCTTTAGCTGGCTTATACTACCATCATATACTAACTGGACTATATCCGTGATGAACGGTAGTTTAGAGGGGGGTGAATTCAAACCCCTACCCGGAGGAGGGTCGTTCTGGGGTAACTATACCTTTACGTTCAGCTCTAAGGATAGGATATTCTCTATGCTTATCGAGTACTTTATCCCATTATACACTTTTATCGTAGAGCCTAACGGGTTCTTTCTATCACCGCTCATAGGCTTTCATCGCGGGGCTAAGGGTTCAGCTACAATCTCTATAGAGGGGAGTATCAAAGTAGATACAGCGTTCTATCTTAGCGAGTCACTGAACGTTATTAGAAGTACCAATCCTAAGAGGACCGTCATAGAGGGTAATGCGACTATACTGGAGTTCGACGCTATCTCCGTATCACGTATAGGGTTAACTTTCTCTAAGAGAGGTGCTTCTCCGGATATAGTCTCCATGGTGGAGCCTCCATTCCGTATGGATATACCTACCAGATACTTGGATATAGGCCGACGTATAATGGAGTTATACAGAGACGCATATAGGATACTATCAGATGTACTTGACATAGAGTTCGACGAAACAGTGGATGTTAAACTGTTTGTACCTACGCTACAACAGTTTCAGGAGGGTGTAGCAGGGTTTGTACCTATATCTCCAGACACCCTTCAATCCATAAACCTGAACCTATTCAATCTAAGATATGTAAGCGGAACTATGGAGCTTGTAGCTCTCCATGAGCTCGCCCACCACTTCGTGAAATCTACAGGTGTATCTGTGGATAGGCTGTGGATTCATGAAGGTTTAGCGGAGTATGTATCGATAGAGCTAGCTTCTATGCTGGGATATGGCGACGCAGCATATTCTAGGTATAATCAGCACATGCAGGTATTGCAAGGTGTACGTTTATCCTCTCTAAGCTTCATACAAAGCTGGAATTTCGTGAATAAACCAGCTGATGTGAGGCTCCTATATGCGGCGTCATTCTACATATTCCGCTATATAGGTGAGAGGCATGGCGGGTTGGAATTCTATGGAAGAGTCTTCGATATACTTAGAAGTATGGATGGCGTAAGGGAGGATTCAACCCTAGCTACGTCGATAGGGCTTGCTCTAGGCGATATATCCCTAGGATTATCTGAGTTTAAAAAATTCGGTTTAGTAGGTATAGTTGATACGGTAAGCTTATCATCACTCCTATCCTATCTTAGAGAAGCTACTAAGGGGATACCTGAACTACTGATATCGAAACCCATACTCGAAGCGTTGTTATCCCAGATAACCGGACTCTATGGCAGAGGATTATACTCTGAAGCAAGGGTGTTGGCAGAAGTCTATCAAGCGTTAGTGAAGCTACCATACACACTTGCGGCGGCTCTATACGTCATACTAGCTATGCTAGCGTTGATAGGTTTATCGCTAAAGAGAAGGATAGAAGAATACTATGTAGGATTATAACCTATACCCTGGATGGACATATATCGTTGATAGGGCATAGACTACATCTAGGTTTCCTACTCTTACAGAAGTTCCTCCCGAGAGCGATCAAAAGCAGATGGACATCCATATAATCCTCAGATCTATAGAGCGATTCAAGCTTCCTTCTAACCTCCTCGTATCCTACGCCTCTATCTGCGAACCCGAGTCTAGCTGATACTCTCCTTATATGTGTATCTACAGGTATAACCGGTTTACCGCCATAGAATAGTAGGATTACGTCCGCAGTCTTCTCTCCGACCCCCTCGACCCCCATCAACTTAGCTCTAGCTTCATCTAACGGTAGATTTAGTATCGCCTCCATCGAGCCTCCTATCCCGGTTATGAACCTAGCAGCCTCCTTTATCCTCCTAGCCCTCTCCCTCTGTAACCCAGCTGGCTTTATAGCTTCTGCTATAGCTTCCTCGCTAGCTTTAACTATATCTTCGACCGATAAGCCGATCCTCTTCTCTAGATTCTTATACGCAGTATACGCATACGCATCCCTCGTATTCTGCGATAATATCGCCAGTATAAGCCCTCGGAACGGATCCATTTCTAAATCGATCCGAATATCGGGGAACGCTTTCCTCAATCGTTCTAGAACCCTATACGCATACTCTCTATCTGCATGCATCGATAGATAAAATTATAACGATGGATAAACTTAAAAAGGTTGTATACGCTCTAGTAGGCGTGACACCTCCTATGGCTGGTTTCGATGTTAAAGCTGTAGCGACAGATATAGATGGGACACTAACCGATAGAAGCTATAAGCTCAGCTTGAAAGCTATAGAAGCGTTGAGATACCTAGAATCTGAGGGGATACCGGTGATACTGGTATCAGGTAACGCTTACCCCCTAGTTAAAGCTCTCCAGATGTACCTGGGATGCAGCGGAGCGGTAGTATGCGAGGGGGGCGCTGTGGTAGAGTATAAGGACGCTATAAGGATCCTCTCCTCTAAGGATAGAGCTCTAGATGCTCTCAGAAGGTTAAAGGGGATCTATGGATGTAGTATCGTCGAGAGCTGGTGTAACGAATATAGGCTTGTCGATGTAGCGTTGGATAGGACTATTAGTAGGGAGGAGGTGTACCGCGTATTAAAGGATTACCCTGATCTTAAGCTTTGGGATAGTGGCTTCGCATACCATATATTAGAGCGTAGTATAGATAAGGGGGTGGGGCTAAGAGTTGCCGCAGATCTTATGAAGATAAGAGTCGGGGATATAGCTGCTGTAGGCGATAGCGAGAATGATATACCTATGTTCAGGATAGCGGGTTTCAGTGTAGCCGTAGGCGATGCTAGCGAAGATGTTAAGCGTAATGCAAGCTTAACCGTATACAAACCTAACGGTGAAGGCTTCGCCGAGGCCGTTAACCTTATCCTAGCTATGAAGAAGCGATAGATATCCTATAGGTCTAGGCTTCACCACGTGTACATCTGCATTCTTCAACATACTTCCCACGGCTTGAGCCACCCTGTAAGGGTTCAAAGCTATTTTACATACGATATGATGCTCGAGTATACCGAGCCTTTCGTAGTATGCTACGTATCGTTCCATACGGGTCTTCTTAAGGCATCTCCTAATCATACTTAACGTTACTCCTGTGATCGATACTCTGTTTAACCCGGCGACACCCCATCTATGCAGCTTATCTAGGAAGCTATCTGAAAGGTATGCTGTGCAACGACGGCTATCAACTATTCTATCGACCACTACTTCGATCGGTATATTAGGGTAGAGCCCATATCTAGCTACAGCTCCCTCGTAGCTATCCTCTAGCTGTATGGATACAATCCCCGGTGCTACTATAGCTTCGATGAGCTTCATATCCATAACCAAGCCTTCACCGGTTATAGCTTTTATACGTCCAACCCAAGTTCTACGTCTACCTAGATCACCTATATCTCTAGGTCTAACACCGATAAGCCTTTCTACCATCCTAGCAGCTACGTCTGCATCCTCCCCCTCCAACCAGATATCTATCCACCCATCTCCATCTACGAACACCTTATAATCGGCTTTCAACCTCTTTAAGGAATCTCTAAGAATCATATCTAGAGATCCTAAGCCTCCATCCCTATAATATCCATAGAGTTTCCCAGAGGTAGATACAACAATCATCGGCATCTTATCGCAACGTCTTCTCTATCTCCTCTATCTTCTTCGTAAGTATCTCTTTAAACCTGCTATTATCGATGGGTTTAAGCATGGCTCCGCATCTCTCGCATCTAAAGTTTAAATCCATAGCTTCGTCGAAAGTATACCTCGGGCATTCATCGTTCCCGCACGCGTAAAACTGGTTATTCTCCTCAAACTCCATCCTCTCTTTAAGCCTTTTAAGGATCTTCCTCTTCTCCTGAACGATAAACCCTTCAACCCTCTCCTTATGTAGAACCCATCTATAATGGTACATCCCGTATTGTCCTCCGCTATACTCTCTTACGGTTGAAGCTAAAGCTAGGTTCGATAACGTGTATAGAGCCTTCCTGATATCGCTTGCTTTTATCCCTGTCTGGAAGCCTATCTCCTCCACAGTCCTAGGTATTCCATCCTCTAGAATTTTAACGAGCTTAACCCCATCCCTACCAATTATAGAGGAGACGATAAACTCTAACACTCTAGATGATTTATCCAACTCACCTTAGATATTCATATATCTAGTCCCTAGTTATTTATTTTACTTCATTAATATCCTGATAGGTTACGGTATACTCGGCTAAGCTCCTTATATCCGCTTCGAGCACCCTCAATACGTCCAGATAGGATACATGCCCCTCCTCTACAGCCTTCATAGCCTCTTCAAGTTTACGTGTAGTCTCTTCTGAAACATACCTAGCATACCCTTTATATAGATACTCGTACGCCTTCCTACCTAGGCTAGTAGGTATAACGTAGCCTCTAGGCAACTGGATGATATACCCTCTCTTAAATAGCGTCGATATAACCTTCGCATACGTGGATGGCCTACCGATCCCACGTTCCTTCATAAGTCTTACCAGATCGCTTTCTGTATGGAATCTAACTGTAGCCCCCCTCCAATACTGCAGATCGATAAGCCTAAACCTACCCCCAACCTTTTCAGGTAGCAATGTAAGAGGCTTCATAACAGTGAACCCTGGATCCACCACTCTAAGGTATCCCTCCCCCTCCACCACCTCATCTAAAAGCTTCACCCTATATCTAGCTTTGATAACTCTAGCTTCCTTCATCTGGCTCGCTATGAATCTATCGAAGATAAGCTTATATAGCATATAGTGGTTCTTCGTCAAAGCCCTCGGGAACGTGAATATACGTAGAGCTACAAGCTGTCTAAGCCTATCGGCGTCTATAGGCCTCGTAGGTCTTATACATTCGTGAGCCCCCTCTGCACTCCATACCCTAGGTTTGAACAGCTCAGCCCCTTTCGATCCAAACCTTTCCTCGAGATACCTCTGAGCTATACCTCTCCCCACATCCGACACCCTTACGCTATCGGTTCTATGATAGGTTATCAATCCCATCTCGAATAGCTCCTGAGCTAGATTCATAACATCATCCGCTGAAAGCTTCAAACTAGATGTAGCCTCTGTAAGCATTGAATCAGTAGAGAAGGGCGGGTAAGGCTTAACTTCAATCTCTTCTAAAGCCTCCAATTCTACCGTAGCTTCGCAACTCTTCAAGCTAGCTACGAGTTCATCTACCTCTTTACGCTCCATCTTAGGCTTCTCCAATACGATGGTTAACCCATTCTCCAAGGTTGCCTTGAAAAAGTCTCTTACACTCGCCCTAGCTTTACCATACCTATCCACAACCCATCCTAAGACAACCGTCTGCACCCTACCTGCAGAAAGAGTAGGCCTACCGAAAGCCTTCTGTACTCTACTACTAAGCTCGAACCCTATCCATCTATCTTCTATACGTCTCAAAAGCTGAGCTTCGACCATAGCTTGATCAAACCCTCTAGGCTTACTTAACGCTTCGAGTATAGCTCTACGCGTTATCTCATGAAACTCGACTCTACTCACACGTATAATATATGGCGATAGTATACATGCAGCATCCCATCCTATCTTCTCCCCTTCTGAATCGGCATCCGTACCTACGAATACAGCATCGACCTCTGTAGAAGCTTCCCTCAAAGACTCTACTACCTCAGCTTTATCGATGAGCTTAACACCACATCGAGAACAAAACTCCACCCTATCTGCATACTGCTCCCCGCATCTAGGACATCTCTTCAACGACCCGTAGATCGGGATATATCTTCCACCCTCTACCATCACCCCATGATACCCTACATCTGTAACTAGATCGTAGATATGCCCGCCTGAAGCCGCTATGTTGAGATGGAAACCTATCCCTGTATCGACCTCGTATACCGTTAGGGAGCCGATACGCTTTTTAAGCGGCCTACCGAAGAATCTAGCTATAGTCTTAGCCTTATTAGGCGATTCTACTACGAGTAGAGCAGTCCTAACTATATCCTTAACCTCGCTAGGCTCTATCCTACCCGATGTAAGTCTAGCTATATAATCCCTCTCCTCATCTATCTGCTTCAATACAGAATCTAGATCCACCGATTCTAGAGGCTTCCACTTAATATCATCTATATACCATGAAACCTCTTCGACTAAGCCGTTGAAAGCCTTCCTCTCATCGATTATAACTATCGATAAACCCTTCGATAACCCCCTACTATAGAGTCTAGAAGTTCTACCAGATCCTTGAATATAGCCTACAGGATCAGGTACTATGAGTGTAAGCCTCTCTCCACCCTCCAGTATAAGTCTAGGACTCTCTTCCA
>JAWCGL010000066.1:0-6649 GCA_038857155.1 Bathyarchaeia archaeon | reverse complement strand
TCCAGGTAATCGTCTCTCATAGCTTTAAGGTTGATCGTCTCAACCCTCCTACCTATCGTGGATGGAGGTTTAAACGATACACGAATATGTATAGGGCTGCCAGTAGATAGCCCTCCGATGATACCCCCACATCTATTACTCTTCAGCGACACCCTACCATCAGTTATGGTATACGGATCTATGAACTCAGAGCCTCTCATCGAAGCTGCTTCGAATCCTAGACCGATGCTTAAAGCTCTAACCCCGGGTATAGCGAGCATTATGGATGCTATATCGACGTCAAGCCCGTGGAATATAGGATCGCCTAGGCCTGGAGGGACGTTGAAGGCGAAAGCCTCGACCATACTACCTACGCTATCACCATCCTCCACCGAGCGCTTCAAGATATCCTCCATATCAGCTACCAGCTCCGGTATAGCGCATCTAACGGGGTTTTCATACGCCTTCCGTAGCTCATCGATAGTCGGAAGCCTCCTAGAGGATACCCCTCCGATCTGGCATACATGCCCGTAAACCTCTACGCCTACAGTTTCGAGGAGCTTCCTAGCTACAGCTCCAGCCGCTACGAACGATACCGTAATCCTACCTGAGAATCTACCTCCACCCCTATAATCGTTGAAGCCGCCATACCTTACGTAGGCTGGGTAATCTGCATGACCAGGTCTAGGTTTAAACCTGAAAACCTCGTATGGCTTAGAATCCACATCCCTATTACCTACCACTATACATATAGGTGCACCAGTCGTGTAACCATCCAGAACGCCGGAGACTATCTTACCCGTATCGAGTTCAGCTCTACTCGTAGAGTACGGTGTAGATCCTGGTCTACGTTTATCAAGCTCCCTCTGTATATCCTCTTCATCCAGCTTCAGACCAGCTGGGCATCCATCTACTATGACCCCTACCAGTATGCCATGGCTCTCACCGAAACACGTCATAACCAGACGCCTACCAAAGCTATTAGCCGACAATCGTGAATCTACCTCCTAAAGCTTCTAGATCCTCTAGGAATCTAGGATAGGATTTAGATACAGATTCGAAGCCATCTACGGTAACACCTCTATGACTACCTAAGCCTATCACCGTGAAAGCCATAGCAATCCTATGATCCATCCAGGAATATACATATCCTCCATCCACATAGCCAGATCCATGAATCGTTATAGAATCTTCATCTACCTCGACTTTAACCCCTACATGTGTAAGCTCTGATGAGATAGCTTTCAACCTATCCGATTCCTTAAACCTCAGCCTCCTACAACCCCTGATCTTAGATACACCTCTGCAGAAGCATGCTAAAGCCGCGAGCGGGGGAGCAAGATCTGGGGAATCTCTAACATCGACTTCGAATCCACCTGTTATATCGCCGCTACCTTCGATTTCGAGATACCTATCACCAAACCTTACAGCCACCCCGAGATCTCTAGCTATATCGACTATCAACCTATCCGGCTGTATATCCGATTCTACGAGGTTGTAGATCCTAACTTTAGATGGGAGTATAGAGCATGCTACGATTATAAACGAGGAGGATGAATAATCGCCTGGAACCATACAGGAGGCTGGGGGGTGATACTCTTGCCCAGCTTCGATTTCGAAGTACGAATATCCTGTACGCTTAACCTTAACCCCGAACCTCTCTAACACTGTCAACGTCATATCTACGTAACCTTTAGATTCGAGTTCGCCTACGACTTCCAGAGATGAATCCTTCCTCGCTTTAGGCAGAGCTAAAAGTAGACCAGAGACATACTGGGAGCTTATACTACCGTCAACCCACGTACAACCTCCAGGTATACCTCCACCGAATACGACTATAGGCGGGAGACCATTCATACGTGTAGAATAGGCTTCCACGCCGAGCCTCCTCAACGCATCTAGTAGAGGCCCCATAGGCCTCATCCTCAGATGTCCATCCCCTGTTAACACTGTTATCCCAGGAGCTAACGGAGCTATAGCTGATAGGAAGCGTATAGCTGTAGCCGATCCACCGCAATCTATTACGTCGCTAGGGGTCTCTAAACATCCTGAGGATGATACCTTAACGAGGTTCTCACCCGATTCGATCCTAGCACCGAAAGCTTCACATGCTTTAACTACGGCGAGCGTATCATCGCATATCGATGGATTCTCTATAGATGTAACGCCATCTGATAGAAGCGATGCTATAAGATACCTGATCATATACGATTTCGACGGCTGGCTATGTATAGAGCCTTCCAACCTATCGGTATGCTCGAATAGAACCTTCAATACGTCTAATCCTCCCTACGACTGTACGCATAACTATTATTCGTACCCACTACTTTAACTTCACCTTCCAGATCGGACCATCTATCCACTACCCCATCGACTTTATCCTCCTCTACTATCGCAGCTAACGCGGGACCCTTACCAGATGGGGATGCAGCTAAAGCTCCAGCTTCTAGAGCATCTACCAACGGGTTTATACTATAGCCTAAAGCCGAAGCTACAGCTAAACCGTTGATATTCATAGCCTCCATCCAGCATCCCGCTACAGCGAGACGCCAAGCTAACCTGAAAAACCTCTCAAACCGCTTAAGGCCACCTAAATCTACATCAGATGTATAGCGTTCCTCTCTAGGTATGTATAGTACCACCTTCAATCTTTCATCGGATCTAGATCTACATATGATATCACGGTTGAAGTTATCGGTAACAACCATACCTCCAAGCATAGATGCTGATGCATCGTCGAATGCTCCTGTGATCGTCACCCCAGCTCCTAGAGAGGCATCTACCGCTATATTCAAAGCTGTCCTCAATTTATCTCTAAAGCTATCGAAGGTTATCCCTAAAGCTTCGATAGCCGCTAGTACGATCGCGTTGGAAGCCGCGCTACTACTCTTCAAACCTTTAGCTATAGGTATATCGGATCTTATCTTCACCCTAGCTTCATACCCGCTTGTCAAACCTGCATAACTGGCAGCTTTCGATAGACAAGCTTCTACAAGCTTTGTATCCCTAGGTTGGAAGCCTTCAAACTCCACGTACAATCCTTGACCGCTCCTGATCTCTACATATGCTTCGAGATGTAGATTTATACTTAGAGCAGAGCCTAAACCCGTAGCTAGAGCATTAACGATCGAAACCGCAGCGGATGTAGATGCTCTACCCTTACCCATACCTTGAGAGGCCCTCCTCCACAACCTTAAACATAACATCTAGCGGGGGGAATCTACCGAACCATAGTTTAAAGGAGTACGCCGCTTGGTATACCAGCATAGGTAGACCGTTAACGGTTGTAGCTCCTCTAAGCTTTGCTTCTCTTAGAAGCTGAGTCTCTGGAGGCCAGTATATCATATCGAAGACTATATGGCTGCATCCTATCAGCGATGGGGAGATTGGGCATCCAGGTGTAGTCATACCTACGGGGGTAGCGTTAACTATCACGTGAGCTTTAGGTATAACCTCTTTCTGATAACCTTCCGATAAGCCGCCGTATGTAAGCTTAGCGTTGGAGTATAGCCGAAGCTTCTCTACTATGATCTTAGCTTTCTCTACACTCCTATTGAGGATCGTTATACCGCATGGAATCTTCGATAGATGATAGATCAACGCTCTAGCAGCACCTCCAGCTCCGATCACGACTATATCGAGGTCGTTTAGATCACCCACCATGGATTTCAGGACTTCGAGAGCACCTAAACCATCGGTCGTATACCCTATGAATGCCCTATCCATCTCTACGACTGTGTTAACGGCTTCTACAAAGATAGCTTCTTCATCAAGTCGATCGAGGTAGGGGATTATCTCAGTCTTGAAGGGCATGGTTACGTTAAATCCTTTAACCCCGAGCGCTTTCATACCGTAGACTGCCTCTCTAAGCATACGTGGTTCGATATGGAACGCTACATATACAGCATCTATACCTAAAGCATCTATAGCGGCGTTATGTATTAGAGGGCTTAGACTATGCTCTATAGGATAGCCTATAACCCCGTATACACTAGTGCGAGCGGAGATCTTCATAGCCCTAGAGCCGCGTATATCTGTCTAAGTCTATCGATAGGTATCTGATCCGGGGCTGTCTGATGCTCATAGCTTAAAGATGCGTAGGTATACTCAGACCCGTAGAGCGGAGCTAGTATACGTGCAGGTAGACCGAAACGCCCCATAGAGACGCATACAACTCTACCCCTCCTAGAGGCGTTCACGGTGAAGGTTAGGAGTAGGAGGCTATCCTCCCAGTTTCTAGCGAAAACAGCTATCTTACATATATCGCAGCCTGTACCCTTCATAGATTCGAAGAGGGATGAAAGAATGTATAATCCAGGCGTCCTATCGAAATCGTGATGCGAAACTATAACCTTAACACCGATACTCTTCAACCTTCCTACGATCTTCTCGATATCCATAGTATCACGTTCTACATCGATATACTCTACACCTGAATACGCAGCTTCCTCCATCAATTTGACTCTAGATTTCTCGCTCCGCTTCCAGGATCCTCCATGAGATCTAGACCTGATGGTAGCTATAACAGTCGTGCCTAGATTCTCTGCATAGCTGGTAATCGATTTGAAATCGCCTATATCATCGAGATAATCTAACCTCAACTCGATAAGGTCTGCTTCAGCTTTACAAGCTCCATCCATCAGGGAGATGGCTTCACCCGCCCTCCTACACGGTATAGGTACGCATATCTTAGGCTTCAAACCTGTGATGCTTCACCTCTCCACTACACGCATAGAGTCAACCAGCCTTCCGAGATGCCGCGCACCCGGTTTTATATGTACGAGAACCTCGTTACCGGGTTGAATCTCAGCTATAGATTTAGATCCATCAGGAGTTATAAGTCGTATAGTCTCAGCGTTCTGAAGTATAACCTTACCGATGTATCCTTCGCATACAGCTTCGATGAGTATGAGGGGCCTCCACTCTATCTTAACCCTACATACATCTACAGGTCTACATCGACCATTCCGATCGACCACTAGTACATCGCTACCTGCTGATAGCTCTGAGAGATACTTAGTCTTATCCCCAGGTGCATATGCGTATAGGCCTATAGGCCCTGCGTTAACCCTGAAGGGTCTAGGCTGTACATATGGATTCTCCCATACCTCTGCTTCCACTAGGAAGAGGAAATTTGATTGGCAGCCTACGAGCATCCCTTCGCCAGGCTTCATAAGCTCGCATGTATCTATGCATACCCTAGCACCCAAACCTAGGGGTTTGACAGAGGATACTCGGGCTGTTTTAAGCTCTAGACGCTCCATACTTTTAAGCATAGATCTTAACGCTGCTATAGACACGAGATCCGACATCTTGAGGGCTAAGCCGTCAACACCTATCTCTAATACGTTAGCTAATAGTAGGGCTTCATCGATAGTGGAGGCTTCGGCTAGAAGCTTCACCCTCCCCTTAAGCATCGCGACGATATTCTCTAGAGGTATCACACGCCAATCCCTACATCTCACCAGTATGAATTCTAGCAGCTTAGATGCTACATCGATGCCACCGATAACTCTAGATATATACTCTACATCTACACCTGCTTCCAATTCGAGTATGTAGGCAGTCCTTCTACCCTCTGATATGCTCTTCTCAAGATCTTCGACGCTATACGTGATAGCTACGCCTGAATCACTCTCAATAGTAGATGCTTTGAAGCCTTGACTACATGGTATAGCGAGCTTAGATTCAATTATAACACCGTCGCATATATCGCTGAGCTTAGAAATCATCCCTTCAGCTTCTTCGAACCCTATATCTGGAGGGAGTATAAGCCAAAGCTCCTTCACTTATCAGACCTCCTACCAGCGAAATCCATGAATCGTCTATACGCCTCCTCGAAATCTCTATCCTCATGAACTATACTGTATAGAGCGTAAGCCATAGCTTCAGGAGGTTTAGCTTGAAATACATTCCTACCTATAGATACCCCTCTAGCCCCGGCTTCTACAGCTTCATAAACCATCCTGAGGAAGGATTTAACATCCGGGGATTTAGGCCCACCAGCTAAGACTACCGGTACCGGGCATGATTCGATAACCTTCCTGAAACTCTCCTTATCACCTGTATAGACGGTTTTAACGACATCTGCACCTAGCTCCGCTCCAAGCCTAGCCGCATGAGCTACCACCTCTACATCATATTCAGACGGGATTTTAGGGCCTCTAGGATACATCATAGCTAACAGCGGTATCTGCCATCTATCGCATAGGTCGGATATCCTTCCAAGCTTCCTAAGCATGCGATGCTCCTTCTCAGCTCCGAGATTTATATGGACGGATACAGCGTCCGCACCTAACAGTATAGCTTCCTCAACCGAGGATACCTGAACCTTCCAGTTCGGATCTGAACTCCTAACAGTACTCCCGGAGAGATGTAGTATCAACGCTAGATTACCGTTATCGATACGCTTAGCTACACCTTTATGGAGGACTATAGCATCTACATAGCCAGATTTCAAGCTGTCCACTGTACGCTGCATATCGGTTAAACCTTCCATAGGACCTGTAGTTACGCTATGATCCATAGGGACTATGACAGTCCTACCGTCACTCCTGAATATCCTACTCAACCTCCTCTCCTTACCCATATAGATCCTCATACGACACCCTCCTTAACGAGAAGCTCAGCTACCAGCACAGCGCCTTTAGCCGCGCCTAGACGAGTATTA
>JAWCGL010000065.1:0-6745 GCA_038857155.1 Bathyarchaeia archaeon | reverse complement strand
CTATACAACAATTAATCCATATAATAAAAAGGGAAATCTATTAAACAGAAACGAATCGTGATGAAGTAAGTTGTTGGTAGCTAAACCTGACTTGAAAGATCACCTTATACTCATGAGGTGATTAGTGATTAATATTGCTGTTATGCGAAGAGCGGATTCAAGTATATAGATGGCGTTAACTGCTTCATATCTACCATGGCTGATAGGTTAAGAAGACTGGATAATGAAGTAGTGATCTTTGGGTATAATGCGACTTAAGACGTTTAAGGTAGCTGTCAATCACGGAGATGCTGTATTTAAACTTAGGAAAAGCCGCTTAAAGCGCTTTATAACCAAAGACTATAACATGTATGATCGTACCGTGTACGTGTCGAGTAAGGTAGCCAGCGAAATGAGTGAGCTAGGAGTAAGATGCGATGAAATCATATCCATACCTATAATTCTAGACAACCACAGCTTTCGAAGCGCTCAGATACCAGGTAGATCCGGTTATAAAACGACTAAAACCCATAGAGCTATTGATGGTCTAACCTCTCCGGATGCTCTTGTAGGTTCGTAGCATAGGCTCCATAACAAGATTCCTCTCAGCAAACTATTTCTGAAACAATACCTGTATAGGTAAGATCGTTTTGAAGTATTCGGCGGCGGGGTGGATCATGTAGGGAAGCTATGTGAAGGTAAGGGTTGATGAGAAAAGCATAATAATCGAACCTCTCGAACCGATAGCCGATAGATACTTTGGAGCTTTCAAGATAACGAGGCGGCCGGAAGAGTTAGATGAATTTACAGTCGAGGCTATCGGTGTATGGTGGATCCGAAAAGCTACATAGATGTAAATGTCTTCGTATACTGGCTCGGCGGTCATCCTATCTTCGGTAAAATAGCTTACCAATGGATGAGGAGGATCGATGGATCCTCAAGAGGGGAATACGTAGCGTCGACTCTAACGATATACCAAACACTAATGGTAATAACCGGTTTACAGGTAGAAACCTGAAGGATAAAGGGTTAGTCGAAGAAATAGCGGAAGCTATAGGAAATCTTCCAGGCTTAACGATAACGCTATTAACCATAGAAGATGTAACTCAAGCAACAAAGCTGATGGTAGAATACGATCTAGACTACGAAGACACCCTACACCTAGCTACCGGTTAAGAAGCAAAACAAAAGAAGTAATATCGAGCGATAAAGATTTCGGTAGAACACCTCTGAAAGGAATATTCAAACGATAATAGGTAAAACATTATGGAAAACCGGTTGCTAAAACCTCATGAAGATTAAAAGTTTACCTATCATAAGCTTTTAATCGGGGGTTGCCTAGCTACCTCTAATTATCGCCTATCCTATCTGCTACATCTCTTAGATCTGGCTATCTCCTATTCTTTCGATTCTATTCCCTCCTCCTATAAATTCCATCACCTGAATAATAGAATCTTATCTTCTCACGGAAATCTACCGCTATCCCTCTAAGTATAGAATCTCTAGCAGATTCAAGTTCAGCTACAGCTTCACGTATATCCTTCGCATCCATCAACACTAGGATAGCCCACGTAATAGCTTCCAAAGCACCCTTTGTGTAATCGTTCATAATCTGCACAATAATACTACGATATATCTATAAAAACTTTGAATACATATGTGATGAAGAGAGAGGGAGAGGTAGCTGAAAATATTCCAACATATCAAACCCATGATAAATAGCGAAAATATTCGATATCTTTCTCCTCAACCATCTAATCCTATCCATACATCTCTCTTTTAATATAACCATAAAATACCAAATACTACCCCTACACATTAAAGATATATCTATCTCAACTATGCTAGTCTGCTATAACTGGTAGGATCTAAACCGACAGCAGATTGAGATATCCCTACCGTTGATCGAACTACGCTTAACCTCACCTGCAACCATGCCCCGATTAGAACGGCGATGAAGCGTAGATACCATCACCTAACGTCACAGCAGACCTAAGGGAACTCTAGGTTCCTATAAGTTACCCAGAGCTCTATATAAACCTTTCGATCAAAAAGCTATCGGAGGATGGTATAGCTCTACATCTATACCGGAGATCTAGTAGCGTTTATATAGCCTTAGATAACTTCAAGGTACTTAGGTGAACTTTAAGTGTCAGGGGAAGGGGAGAGGGTCTACGTTAAAGTTCTCCTTAGAGGTGATGTACTGAAGAATTTCCGTTATATCAAGAGTAGGCTTGGCTTGGAGAGCGATGCTGAAGTTATACGCTACCTTATAATGCAGGAGTATCTAAGATTGACGGGCGAACCTTAGAGAAGATTCTATAGAGGTATGTAGCTGTATTCGAGTATCCGACTGATAGATTCTAGGTATATCGTCGTCTACCGGTTTAAGGTGGATAGCGATATATACCTGGCTTCCATAATTCTTGTTAGGCGTCTTCGATGAAGGTCGCTGGGGATGTATACGTCGTAGAGTGTCCTTTCCTCCGCCTAGGATACTTCGTTAGCTCATGCATCATAGTCGGGAGGGGTGTAATCGTCGTCGATACAGGTGTAGAGGAGTCTCCGAGGTTAGCTATCTACCCGTATATAGAGGGGCTGGGATCGAGGATCTCCGATATATCTCATATTCTGCTTACGCATGCTCATTTCGATCATTGCGGTGGAGCAGCTTCGATGAGGGGGGAGGCTATGTGTAGGGTTGGCGTCCATGAGCTTGGGAAGCCCTTCCTCGAGGATCCCCTCCTCCTCGATACCCAGCTTACCTGGAGGTTTCCAACACTATTCCAGGTCGGTGAACCTAAGTTCAAACCTCTGGAAGCAGATATATCATTCAGGGATGGCGATATACTCGATGCTGACGGTATCCAGCTTAGAATACTTCACACCCCAGGTCATTCGATCTGCTCATCCTGCATCGTATACGAGGATCGAGGGATCTATATATGCGGAGACTCTATCCAAGGTCGGGGAGGTAATAGACCCCTACTCTTCCACAGCTCGATGGAGTATATCGAATCGCTGAATCGACTCTCGAAGGAGCATGTAGAGGTACTAGTGTTAGGCCATCCGTTTCCGCCGTTCGGTAAAGCCGTACTTAGAGGCTGGGAGGCTAGGGAGCATATAAAGGAGAGTTTGAAGGCTATCGAGGAGCTTAACCATCTCGTTTTAGAGATTCTCAGAGATTCTAGAAGGCCTATGGATCCTAGGCAGATCTGCGAGGCTTTAGGTGTATCGCAGCCTGTTACGATCGGTTGTATCCTGGAGGATCTGGAGGGGGAGGGTAGGGTTGAAAGGTTCGATGAGAAGCTAGATCTATGGATCCCGTCTAGATGATCATATAGTAGGGGTAACGCTTAATACCGCTATGTATGTTTAGATCGGTTTCTGGTATGCCTTTGGTTAAAGCTTCGATACTAATGAATATAGGTGTAGCTGTATTCGAAGCCCTAGGCTCCCCTAGGGTTGAAGCTGAGATAGTCGCTTCATCCCTAGTCGAAGCCGATCTCGCAGGTGTGCATTCGCATGGGGTTATGCGTATACCATACTACGTCGAGCATGTTAGGGAGGGTTTGATTAAGCCTGCCGCTAGGATCGAGATCGTTAGGGAGACCCCTACTACGGCTATCGTCGATGGTGGCGGAGGTTTCGGTCAGGTTGCTGCTAGGAGGGCTTCTGAGATAGCTGTATCTAAAGCTGAGTTTTCGGCTATATCTGCCGTAGCAGCTGTGAATACTGGTCATATAGGTAGGCTTGGAGAGTATACGCTCTACATAGCCGAGAGGGGTATGGTTGGCTTAGGCTTCTGCACAACCTATAGAGCTTCAGTAGCCCCTTATGGTGGTAGGGGTAGGAGGCTATCTACAGCCCCTATATCGGTAGCCGCTCCAAGCGATAAATTCCCATTCCTACTCGACTACGCTACATCTATAGTAGCCGAGGGTAAGCTTAGGTTGAAGTATCTATCGCATGAATCCACCCCTGAAGCTTGGATAGTGGATTCTCAGGGTAGGCTATCCATGAATCCATCGGATTTCTATGAGAGGGATGGAGCCCTCCTACCCTTCGGAGGTTATAAGGGTTACGCTCTAGCTATGGCTGTAGAGATATTATCCGGTATACTAGTGGGAGCCGGGTTTCCGTGTAGCGGATGCTATAAGGGTATGAACAGCCTGCTACTCATAGCTCTGGATCCATCAGCTTTCGTAGGCAGAAGCGGGTTTAGGGATGGGGTATCGAGCTTCATCGAAGCTATGAAATCTACACCTCCAGCGGAGGGCTTCGTAGAGGTTCTAGTACCTGGGGAGCCTGAGTATAGATCTAGGGAGGAGAAGCTTAGGATCGGTATACCTGTAGAAGATGAGGTGTGGGCTAGGATAAAGAAGACGGTTGTAGAGTTGGGGTTGGATTTCGATAAGCTATTATCTGGATCTCAGCAAGGGTTGGGTTAAGCTTCAGCAGTTTTACCCCTCTACGGGTGCTAGTATGCATGCAATGTATACTATAGAGTTTAACGCGTATACGATTATACCTAGATCGCATGAGTATCCTGTTAAAGCTATACCCGGCGGTGGATGCTCGTATAGCTTCGATACGGCGTATAAGAGTAGCGTAGACGATAGTATGATGGATGCAAGGGTTACAGCGTAGGCTCTCTTCGTATCTAGTATAACCGATAATACGCCTAGTATAAGCGATAGGGATGCTAGGGTTACATGCGCTTCGAAAGCTAGGACTGCATCTACGGCTTTAGGATCTGCTAGAGCGAATAGCGATATGATAAGCCTAGCTTTAAACCCTCCGATCTCAGCCGGGTTAGGGTTGAACATCAACGCTATGAGATCGAGTAGCCTATACTCTACGGATAGATTCTCAAACCTGATGGTAACCCAAGATAGCGTGAAGGATGCTATGATCGTAGCTAACCCTACGACTCCTAGTATCCGTGTAAGGGTTGAATAGCTCATAACCTACACTTCCATAGACCCACCCCGCCTCATACCCCGCCGGGGTTAAACCTATCCTAGCTCTAGATAGGTTCAGCCGGTCCTCTTAGCACCGCAGTTGGGGCATTTACTCTCTGTTATAGGGAAGAGTGTCCCGCAGTATTTGCATGGAGCTACCACTATCTCGCGTACAACCTCCCTCTCTCTAACCGTAGGTGGAGCGGCTGGCTGAACTATCTGTAGCTCCACCGTATCGCTTTTCGCATCCGGTCTACCCTTAACTGCTACTACACCTTTAACGGTCCATACAACCCTTCTATCGACACCTTTGTAGGTCGGCTTCAGAGTTATAGGTATACCCATCTTGAACCGGTAGCTCTCCGTAAACCCTCTAGCTATATGCATAGGTCCGCTTAATACAACCCTAGCTGAATGGAGAACAGCGGATTCCCATGTCTCTGTGGGAACCATTATAGAAGGCTCCGTTCTCCCAGGTCTAGCTGAAGCTCTAGCCTCTACATACTTCACGGTTTTAATAGATTCTACGCATAGAAGCTCGCATCTAACCTCATCTATATCTACATCTTCATCCGAGGATAATTGCAGCTCACCCTCCAGTTTTTCTCCAAGCGTATAGTAATCCTTATCGAGCTTCAAAGTCAACCTAATCTTAGGTGGCGTCAGCTTCTTAGTAAACCCGCCTAGGATCGGCAACGCTCTTCTCACTCGCTCTCTTATACCCTATTATAGGGATTTAAATATTACAAACAGTTTTATATACCAAGTACGTCTACCTATCAACTATATGCCTGGAGACGCTAGATCTACAAGGCTCGAGTATACGGCTGGAGCCCTCGTAATCCTACTATCCTCGATAGGGGTAGCGTCTACGGTGTATAGTATAGGCGTTCTATCGTTCGATATGTTGGATCTCGTATTCTGGATTCTAGGCCCCCTCGGCGTATATACGGTCTTCTACGGCTTATGGTTTAGGAGGGATAGATTGTTCCATCTATGCTGGGGTCTGGTTATGCTAGCTATAGCTTTATCTTCGATCCTGTATCCGTCGGTGCATCCGTTGACGATCCTAGGCTTACTATTGGTAGTCCTCGCTATCATAGGGTTCTCAGCCTACCGGGGGAGGGTGAGGTGAGCGTAGAGGATAGTATCGATAGGGTTAGGAGGGGGATGAGCCTTTCTGAGAGGATAATCAGCTATATACCCGGCTATCGAGGTTATAAGGAGAAGGAGGTTAGGAGGGAGAGCGATAGACTGGTTAGGATGGAGGTTGTAGCTAGGTTGAGGGAGGCTAAGGGTATCTTGAGGAGGAGTCTATCGAACCCAGCTGTAGCTGCGAAGATCCCCGGCGAAGACTCGTGGAGGATCGATACCCTGCTACACCGTCTCGATAGGGTTACCCAGCGTATAGATAGAGCTGTAGCGGGATACGCAGGTATATTCGACGCTGTGAAGGTTAAGGAGGATAAGCTCGAATCTGTGATCGAGTATGATCTAGGTTTGATAGAGAAAGCTGAATCTGTTAGATCCTGTATCCGTTCTCTAGCGTCATCCGATCCTGGGAGCGGTGAGTGGAGGAGGATCCTAGGCGATCTTATATCTAGGGTGGATGAGCTCGATTCTCTCATAGATAGGAGGATAGATATACTCAGAGGGGTGGTAGGCTAGGATGCCTAAGGTTATAGAGTGGATCGAAGCTAGGGAAGGCGATATAGTTTGGAGGTATCCTAGGGAGGAGATAGCTTGGGGTGATAACCTTATCGTCCATGAATATGAGGCTGCAGTCTTCTTCAGGGATGGGA
>JAWCGL010000064.1:0-6750 GCA_038857155.1 Bathyarchaeia archaeon | reverse complement strand
AGACATAGTTCCCTGTCTAATCCAGAAATCATAGTTCGGAAGCTTCACTATCGTATGGTAGGATTCGTAGGCAAGCTTCTCTAAGCTTTTAGCATTAGCTACAGGTATATCCCCCTCACCCATGAATACTACGGCTTTAAGATTCTTAGAACCCATAACCGCTCCAATCCCGGTCCTACCTCCAGCTCTACCCGATTGAGAGATAACGTTAGCGTATCTAACTAGATTCTCACCTGCAACCCCTATGGACAACACCCCCGTACTCTTCCCGTATTCCTCTTTAAGTTCAGCTTCTGCTTCGCTTGTAGATAGTCCTCTAAGATCCTCACGTACCTGTATCTCCACTCTATGGTTATCAACCACTAGGATTGAAAGCTTCTCAGCTCTACCCTCTATCAATACTACATCATATCCCGCCCTCCTCATATATACAGCTGCTAAACTCCCTATACTACCATCCCCATACCCATATGTCAACGGGCTTTTAGAAGCTAAAACTATCTTACCGCTACTAGGGATTGGTAACCCTGTAAGCGGCCCTCCAGCTATAACAAGTTTGTTTTCGCTTGAGAGGGGATCCACCCCGATAGGTAGATAATCCCATAGAATCTTAGCTGCAAAACCTCTACCACCTATAAACATCGCTTTCAATAGATCATCGTATTTATCGATGATAGCTTTCCTTCTAGTTAAATCGACTCTAAGCATGTATCCTGTCCATCCGTTCATATCTAACGAAAGGAAGATTAACTCTTTCCGCTCCGCTTATAAAGGTTACCCTCCGATATATTCAGCTTCGAGGTGTCGAGTATGTGTGAACAGTATAGAGTAGCCGTAGTAGGTGTAGGTAAGATGGGTGAAGCTATAGTAGCTGGTCTAATCTCCTCGAACAAGTATACGAGCGAGGATATCGTATGCTATGATGTATCGTCTGAGAGAAGAGAATATATGCGTAATATGTACGGTGTGAGATGTTTAGATAAGCCATCTGAAGATATGAGGGAAGTTTGTATAGTCTTTATAGCGGTTAAACCTAAAGATGTATCTGTAGCATTATCCTCCACGGCATTATACCTTGGTAAATCATCTATCTTGGTATCTGTAGCAGCTGGTATACCGTTGACCTATCTGAGAAGGTATATACCTAAACCTATATCTATCGTTAGAGTCATGCCAAATTTAGCTTGTATGACCTGTGAAGGTATGATAGCCTACTCAACCGAGTACGATATAGATCCTAAGGCTGAAGAGAATGTCGTAAGTATCCTCTCGCTTCTAGGGAGGGTGGTGAAGATCGATGAGCAGTATATGGATGCGGCTACAGCTTTAGTCGGAAGCGGACCTGCCTATGTAGCGTTCGTAATAGAAGCTTTAGCAGATGCAGGGGTAAGGCTTGGGATACCTAAGGACCTCGCTATAACTATGGCTGCACAGACTGTATTAGGGACATCTAAGCTTATACTGGATAAAAGCATCCATCCAGCTATACTGAGGGATATGGTAGCTACACCAGGTGGAACCACTATCGAAGGCCTCCTTATACTGGAGGAGAAAGCTGTTAAATCAGCTTTCATAAATGCTATATCTAAAGCAGCTGCTAAAGCTTTAGAGCTTCGCCTTCAAAGTTAGCTTTTATTATCTTATGTATCGATTAGTCTTCAAGGTGTTATTGTGATGAGTAGGGTTAAAGTTGCGTTGATAGGTGCAGGTAGCCATGTCTTCGGTTTAAGATTAGCTATAGATTTGATATCCTATCCGGAGCTTAAAGGCTCTACGCTAAGTCTTATGGATATAGATAGAGATAGATTGGAGTTTACGGCTAGACTCGTTAAGATGGCTGCGGAGCAGAGTAAAGCTGAGGTGTATATACATTCTACGACAGATAGACGTGAAGCACTTAAGGATGCAGATTATGTCGTTATATCGATAAGAGCTGGAGGTATGGAGGCTACTCGTTTAGATCTTGAGATACCAGCAAAGTATGGGGTAGAGCAGGGTGTCGGAGATACTATCGGCCCTGGGGGTGTATTCTATGGTTTAAGGAACGGCTTCGCTCTACTAGATATATGTAGGGATGTGGAGGATCTCTGCCCCGATGCATGGCTTCTAAACTATACGAATCCGATGGCGACCCTCTGCTGGGCTATCAAGGAGCTAACTAAAGTGAAATTTGTAGGTCTCTGTCATAGCGTACCTAATACAGCCCATCTACTCGCCAGCTATATAGATGCACCACTCAACGAGGTATCCTACCTAGCAGCCGGTATAAACCATATGGCTTGGTTCATAGATTTTAGACGGCGCGGAACCGATGCATACCCTATATTGAGGGAGAAGCTTTCAGATCAATCGATATACGATAACCCGAACCATCCGGCATACCACGATCTAGTTAGGATAGAGATCTTCAAAGCTCTAGGATACTATGTGAGCGAATCTAGTAATCATCTATCAGAGTATCTCCCATACTTCAGGAAAAATCTAAAGCTTATCGATAAGTATAGGTTGTTAAGCTCGTTTAGGAGGCTTGAGATGCAGGAGAAGAGTAGAATGATGCGCGATGAGAAGCTTCTCAAGATAATCGAGGAGGGTGGGCAGCTACCTCTACGTAGAAGTGGTGAGTACTGTGCTCAGATAATATACGCTATGGAGACAGGATCTCCTACCAAGATCTACGGGAATGTAGAGAATACCGGGTTGATAGCGAATCTACCTTACGGATGCATAGTGGAGGTTCCATGCATGGTTGACGATAGAGGAGTACATCCATGCTATATCGGTAGTCTACCGCCTCAATGTGCAGCTTTAAATCGGATGAATATAAACGTGCAGGAGTTAGCTGTTAGAGCTATAATCGAACGTAGTAGAGAGAGGGTGTTTCAAGCGCTGTTGGTGGATCCACTTACTAGTAGTCTACTTACGATAGAAGAGATAAGAAGGCTTACAGAGGAGATGTTCGAAGCTCAATCTAAGTATTTACCACGGTTAGAGTGAACCCTCATCTCGGTGGATGCTATGTAGATTCTACGGTAGCCTGCTTGGAGCTCGTAATAACTATACGATACCTAGTTTTATATATGGATTTACCGTTCGACTTCTAGTAGGGGGTGTAGATTGCTAGATAGGGATATTTTCAAGAATCCTCCATCAGAATTTAGAGGGATGCCATTCTGGTCTCTGAACGATCGGTTAGATCCAGGTGAGGTTAAACGTCAGGTAGATTTACTAGGTGATGCTGGGTATGGCGGTGTATTCTTCCATGCGAGGGAGGGTTTGGCTACCCCATTCCTAGGTCGAGAATGGTTTGAAGCTTTCGAAGCAGCTATCGAGGAAGCCAGCTCTAAAGGTATGTATGTTTGGATCTACGATGAGCTTTGGTGGCCTTCAGGTTTCGCTGGAGGTATAGTTCCAGCTATAGATCCTAGATATAGAGCTAAGGCTATCCTCATGATACCTGGAGAGAGAGCCTACAAGGGTAGCGAAGTTGTAGCTACGTTTAGGTGTAGGGTTAGGGATGGCCTACCGGTAAGTTATGAACGTATAGGGCCTGGGGAGGAATCTGGAGACTACGTATACCTTACGTTTGTCAAGTATACTGCTTCTCCTGGTGAAACATGGTTCTGTGGCTTCAGCTACGTAGACCTTCTAGATCCTAATACTATAGAGAAGTTTATCGAAGCTGCTTACGAGCCTTATGCTCATAGATATTTGAAATATTTCGGCGGGGTAGTACCGGGCGTATTTACGGATGAACCTAACTTCTCTGCTAGTAGGCCTCCTAGGGTTCGTACACCTGCCGCTATTCCTCCCAGGGGTCCTAGGTTCCCCGTCGTAGCTCTACCATGGACTGATAACCTTTCCACTATGTTCAAGGAGAGGTATGGCTACGATGTATTGGACAGGCTTCCAGAGCTATTCCTAGATATCGGAAACTATACAGAGACTAGGTATCATTTCTGGAAACTCGTAACGTTGCTATTCGTAGAATCATTCTCTAAACAGCTGTATGAATGGTGTGATAAGCATAATCTGAGATTCACAGGGCACTATCTAGCCGAGGATACTCTTCTATCGCAGATAGCTTCCATAGGAGCTGCTATGCCTCACTACGAATATCAGCATATACCCGGGATAGATCATCTGGGTATGCAGATATGGAGAAGCCTCCTAACAGCTAAACAAGTAGCTAGTGTAGCTAACCAACTAGGTAGGGATAGAGTGCTCTGCGAAGCTTATGGATGTCTAGGTAATTACCCATCGTTTGCTGATAGGAAGTGGATAGGTGATTGGCTCTACGCTATGGGTATAAACCTTCTGAATCATCACCTTGTGCCATACTCTATGAGGGGGAGGAGGAAGAGGGATTACGGTCTAAATATACATTGGAGCCAGCCTTGGTGGAAATATAATAGAGTTATAGAGGATTACTATGCTAGACTGAGCTACATCCTATCCAGAGGCTATAGGCCTACCGGCTTACTCGTCATCCATCCTATAGGTGGTGCATGGTCACTTTACAGTCCGCTGAATACATCTAGGGTTGTAGAGTTAGATAGGATATTCGAAAGGCTTCTGAGAATGCTTTTATCTATTCATATGGATTTCGATCTTGGGGATGAGATTCTTATAGAGAAGTACGGTAGGGTAGCTGATGGAAAATTATATGTAGGTAGGATAGGATATGAAGCTATATTGATCCCTCCATCCCCATCGCTTTCAAGTTCTACGGTCAGACTTCTAGAGGAGTTCGTAGAATCAGGTGGTCTTATATTAGCTGTATCTCCATCTCCGTACATGATCGATGGTAGACCCAGTGATAGTATCCATAGGTTGATCGGTAAAGCTAGGGTTTTAGATAAAATAGATAGGGGTCTACTCGAAGGATCGCTTAAAGATCTAAGGAGGATAATAGTCGAGGGGGATCCCTACGGTGATGTACTGCTTCATCTAAGGGTCGACGGGGATAGTTGTATACTCTTTATAGCTAACAGTAGTAGGGTTAGAGGCTACGATTTAAAGATCGGTATCGAAGGGGTATACACGGTAGAATTATGGGATCCGTTTACAGGATCCACAGATGATTACCTCGTAGAATATGTAGAGGGGAGGACACTGTTTAGACTTGAGCTCCAGCCTCTAGGATCTACGTTATTCATTCTTAAACCTGGATCCAGAAGATCTAGTGAGACTATATGTAGACATAGGCTAGTCTCAGAGCTATCTATTGATGGTGTCTGGAGTGTTAGGAGAAAGAATCTAAACGTACTCGTTCTAGACTATTGTAGGTATAGCGTCGGAGGCGCTTGGAGCGATCTACAGCCTCTATGTAGAGTACAGGAAGCTATAGCTCAATCTGGGTTGGGATCGAAGTTTAGGTTAAGGTTTGAATTCCAATCTGAGGTGGATTTCGCAGATCGTAAAGCGTATCTAGTAGTCGAAAAGAGCAGGGAGTTCAAGGTAGAAGTTAACGGCATACCTGTAGAGGATTGGTCTGCAGGATACTGGATAGACACGAATTTTCTGATGGCAGATATATCTGGATTGATAGGTAGAGGTCTTAACACGATCGAATTGGAGGGGGTTGTAGGCTTAGAACCTGAGCTTGAAAACATATATATACTTGGGGATTTCGGTGTGGAGGTATCCGCTAAAGGTGCTTCGAAGATAGTCGAGGAGCCGCGTGAAGTCGAACTGGGTGATATGACGCATAAAGGTTATCCATTCTACGCGGGAGAGCTAGAGTTGGAGAGGGTGTTCGAACTAGATCGTGTGGAAGGATGTAGGATTCAGGTTAAACTCGATAGGTTGGATGCAGCGCTCGCATCAATATATCTGAATGATATCAAAGCAGCTAAGCTCATACTGCTACCATACGAAGTGGATGTGACGGATTATGTTAGGGAAGGAACTAACACTATAAGAATAGTGTTGGTAGGTACTCTTAGGAATGCTCTAGGCCCTCTACATCATAAGCTAGGGGATCCAGATTGGGTTAGCCCAGAAAGCTTCAGAGATCCGGCTAACTGGACGGATGAATATATACTTAAACCATTCGGGGTGTATGGTGTTAAGCTTAGGATATACAATTAGAGTATAGTTTCGGAGAATAATTCGATGAAGCTGTCGGTGTCCACCTCCATCGGTATCTTAATCTTAGATCCACCGCTATACTCTACGGTGCATCCTCTCATAAACCCTTCTGAAAGCTCAACTTTAATTTCAACCTCCCTATATCTAGCTAGGTTTGGTTTTACAGCTAAAGCTATTGTAAGCGGATCGTGAAGTATAGGGTTAACCCTACCGCTATACTCCATCCACGCCTTCAACATCTTATATACAAGCTTATGTTCAGGTTTAACGCTTAACTCAATCTTTTTGACGAGACTCGTAGGCATCACGCATTTAAGGGTTACATCTAAAGTTACTAGTATAGGTTTAAGGTTGGATAGAACATTGTATGCAGCTTCAGGATCGCATTTAATGTTATACTCGACTCTACCTCCGTATAGGTAGCCGCCCATGGATATTAGCCTGCATTTAGATAGCTTATCAGGGTGTAGTAGGAAAGCTAAAGCTATATTGGTCATCGGTCCTATGGATACGATGGTGGATCCGGCTTCAGCTTCGTAAGCTATAAGCCTATAGGCATCTATATCCGTGATGTTCTGCACCTCCTCTTCACAGTCTTCGAGAACAGATGCTTGGCATGGCGTACTAGAAGGTTTAAACCCTAGGAGTGTATGCATCGAG
>JAWCGL010000063.1:0-6787 GCA_038857155.1 Bathyarchaeia archaeon | reverse complement strand
CAGCTAATACAACAGGGTGACACCTAACTACGAATACTAGAGATGCAGAATCCACCGGTACTACTAGATGAGCTAGATGACCCTCCACTATCGTAGGACGTACAGGCTTAAACCCGGAGAACCTTATTCTAGCATATTCAAGATCGACTATATGAGCCTTGCGTAGCTCATCGAAACCTAGAACGAGCCCCTCAGATAGAAGCCATCTATTAAGATCGAGGAGATCGAAACCCATCCTCTCAGCTAACCTAGATGAAACCGTAGATTTACCCACACCAGGGGTACCAGAAACAACTATAAACGTCACAGCTAAACCATCACCACACCCTACCTAGGATTAAAACTTTCCCCGGCAAAATCTGTAAGATAACGCTAGATCCACGTGAATTCTACTCATCGATACGAAACGCTTTTACCCCATTAACCCATTCTCCGTAAGGTATTCTCCAACCTTATTCACGAGTACTCTAGCATCCGATAGTATCGCTTCTACTTCAAGCTTATCCGCTGTTGATCGTAACGCTGTATTCATGAGCTTCCCTTGAAGCTTTAGCACCAGCTAGAATACCGCCTAGCTCCTTTGAGCGAATACCGCTTAGAATAAGCTTCCCCCAAAACTCTGCGATGAATCACCTATGCGTTTCGGGAAAATATTCGGGGATTCTAACGTAGCCTTCACAGCATAATACGTAGCATAGCATGCTCTAAAGATAGCATCCTCGCAATAACTTCCGTCTAAGAACTTTCCAGAAGCTCTCAACCTTTCTAAAGCTTTATGCAGATAACACTCTACGATACTCAGCTGGAATACCTTCATAAAGCTGTATTCCATCCATCAAGATAGATTCAGCGAATGGATCGTAATCTCTCTCGATTACGATTAGGGGGCATCCACTCCGAGAGATACTATGATGGTATAAATCAAATCGTATAGCCATCTCCTAGTAACCTATCCTTCATCGCTCTCAGCAGTTTCCTTATTACGAGCTATAGAATCGAAGAGTATCGCATCCGATACCTTACTCTCATTCCATGCAATCGTCGTAGAGACTAGAACGGCAAAATCCCTTAAAGAGATCCCTTATGAAACGAAGCCTTCGGAGGGTAAAAGCCTCCTCGAGGCTTCCCTGATAGGGCTACTACGATCAGGGGATACATAATTCGATAAGTCTCTTAATTCTTCCAGCAAAATCTTTGGATACTCTAAATTACCTCTTAATTCATGCTATAACCCGCTCAACATCTTACCCTAGAAACCCCTTCAAGTCTAAAGCCCGTCACGCATAGAAGAACCGGAGGATACACAGTAACCTCACCAATTCTAACAGCTGATAAGCTGAATAAAGCCAGCGATTATCCACCTATACCGCCTAAGCCTTTCCTCATAATCGTAGATCTCATACTTCACGCTAGGTACATTACCTAATTGTAGATCTAAGAGGGGTGGATGTGGGGAGAGATTTAGGCTTAGAATGGTAGTGCTCCGGGCGGGATTTGAACCCGCGTCAGGAGGGTGAGAGCCTCCTATGCTTGGCCGGGCTACACCACCGGAGCAGCTATAAGCGTATCTAGGAAAGAAAAATGCGGAGGGGAAATAGATAAAAATTTTCTCGTAGATTTAATCGAATCCTGATGGGGGAGCTGCCTCCTCTTTCTCCTTACCTTTCTCTAGAGGCTTACTAGCTACGACTACATCGTCTATCCTCAGTATCGTTATAGCTGCTTCGACCGCCGCTGCGATAGCTTTACTCTTAACTATGACTGGCTCTATAACGTTTAATGTACTTATATCTGCTACTTTACCGGAGAATACGTCTACACCATACTTGTAGCCTTCAGGTTCCTCGTGTCTAGCTCTAAGCTCTACCAGTATATCTATCGGGTCTAAGCCTGCATTCTCAGCTAAAGCTTGAGGTATCATCTCTATAGCTTCTGCGAACGCTTGTACAGCAAGCTGCTCTCTACCTCCTATCTGGGTGGCGAATCTACGTATCTCTTTAGCTATCTCTGCTTCGACAGCCCCTCCACCATACACTATCCTCGAATCCTTCACTATATCCGCTACAACCGATAAAGCATCATGTAAGGATCTCTCAGCTTCATCTACAGCCCTCTCGAAGCCACCCCTCACAAGTATAGCTACCGCCTTCGGGTCTTTACATCCTTCTACGAATACCATCCTATCCTCCCCAACCTTCCTCTCCTCTACCAATTCTGCCGATCCTAGATCCTCCTCCCTCAGATCCTCTATGTTCGTTACTATTCTTGCTCCTGTAGCTCTGGATAGCTTCTCCATATCCGACTTCTTAACTCTTCTTACTGCTTGTATCCCTCTTTTTGCTAGGAAGTATTGAGCCATATCGTCTATACCCTTCTGGCAGAATACTACGTTAGCACCTGTACTCGCGATCCTATCGACCATATCCTTAAGCATCCTAGCCTCCTCATCCAAGAAGGCCTTCATCTGAGATGGATCCCTAATTCTTATCTCAGCGCTAAACTCTGTCTTCTCTATCTCTAGAGGACAGTTGAGTAGAGCTATCCTAGCATTCTCTATACGTTTAGGCATACCTGGATGCACCACCTCCTTATCTATTATCAGACCGTTGATAAGCTGAGTCTCAGCTACACTTTTACCAGGCTTCTTTATCACCTGTACATTGTCTATGTCGGCGTACTTCCTGCCATCCCTATCCTCGACGATCTTCGAGACAGCATCTACAGCTATCGATGCGAGATAATCTCTTAGATACTCTACACTCTTACTCCTCATAGCCGTAGACGCTATATTGATGAGCACAGCTCTATCGCTCAGATCTACGGGTTTAGCTACCTTCTGTAGAACCTCCTGCGCTTTAGCTTCAGCCTTCCTAAAACCGGAGCATATAACCGATGGATGTATATCCCTATCTAGAAGCTCCTCGGCTTTCTTCAATAGAGCACCTGTCAGTACGACTACACTTGTAGTTCCATCACCAACCTCCTTATCCTGAGTCTTAGCTACGTTAACGAGGAGCTTAACAGCCGGGTGTTCAGCTTCGATCTCATCCATTATAGTGGCTCCATCGTTAGTGATAGTTATATCACCGATACTATCCACCAGCATCTTATCCATACCTCTAGGTCCTAGAGTCGATTTCAACATCTCAGCGACTATCCTAGCTGCTAAGATATTCTGACGCTGAGCCTCTCTACCTCTCTGACGGGTTGTACCCTCCTTAAGTATAAGCACCGGAGCTCTCACAACCTTCCGCTCGGACATAGCTATCTATCACCCCAGATCCCATATAATATGCAATCTACTTCTAAGCAAGGTATCTAGGTAAATAGGCCTGAGATATAAACGTTATCCGGATAGGTAGGGGGAATAATATGGAAACGATCGAATAAATCTTTAAGGATACCGAGAGAACCTCCTACATTCTGAGAATACTGCTGACAGCTAGCCTCACATCCTCAGCTCTAATAGTCTTTCTACCCGCATGGGTAGCGAATTTAGCTGCTTCACGCCCTATTCTCATACCGATATCCTCTAAAATACGTCTAAGCTCTTCAGCTGCACCTTCGCTTACACGCATCGCTCCAGCTTTCTTTATAAGTCTATGTATAGGTGCTAACTGAAGTTCGTACTCCACCAAATCAGACACCTACTAGATAAGGCTTTCTAAGCCGCTATTTAACTTTATCGACGATTAGAAGCTGAAACTCATACAGAGAACGCATTTATACGAATCTAATAAGAGATAAACATTTAACAGTCTATGAGAGTTAGAGAGAATGGTTCGGAGGATAGGCTATGAGTAGGATACGTATCGCTCTACAACTGTATTCTATAAGGGAGGAGTGCAGCCGTAATCTAGCTAGATGTCTAAAGGCTGTAGCGGATATGGGGTATGAGGGGGTTGAATTCGCAGGCTACTACGGATATAGCGCTGAGGAGCTTAGAAAGATCCTTGATGAATATGGGCTGGAGGTAGCTGGTTCGCATATAGGTGTAAACGCTTTACTCGAAGATTCGTTCGGTAATACCGTTGAGTACAACCGTGCATTAGGCAATAGGTTCATCATAGTCCCGAGTCTACCGGAGTATATGAGGGGTTCTAGGGATAGATGGGTTGAAACCGCAAACCTATTCGATAGGTTGGCTGATGAGCTTAGACGGTATGGTATGCGTATAGGCTATCATAACCATACTATAGAGTTTAAACCTGTAGATGGCGAGATCCCCTGGGATATATTCTTCAGGAATACTAAGCCTGAAGTGGTTATGCAGCTAGATACAGGTAATGCTATGCGTGCAGGTATTACGGTAGACGAGGTCTTAGATATCATAGGAAGATATCCTAGAAGAGCTGTTACGGTGCACCTGAAAGAGTATTCGAAAAGTAGCGATAAAGTTGTCATAGGTGAAGGCGAGATGAAGTGGCGTGAATTCATAGATCTGTGTCTAAAGGTGGGAGGGACTGAATGGTTTATAGTAGAGCAGGAGAGCTATCCGTATCCGCCGCTGGAAAGTGTTAAGCGGTGTATAGATAATCTCAAGCGCATACTGGGTATATAATATGGAGACTTACCCTGCATCTGTGAGGTTAACCGTATGAAGATAGTTAGACTTGAAGAACGCGAGAATATCGTAGTCTACCGTAGAGACCGCGAGTATGCCGGCTGGCCGTTCAACTGTGGGTTATGGAATTTCGGTGGGGGAGAGATCTTAGTCGGCTTTGTACGTAATAGATGCGAGTATAATTCGATAGATGATGTTAGACATAGGAGGATACAGTATGATGGGGGACAGCTCGTAGTAGCTAGGAGTAGGGATGGAGGGTATACATGGCCTGAAGATCAGCTTAAGGTTGTGATCGAAAGTAAAGCCGATCTAAGAGCGAGGATACAGTACTATATGACCGATGGGTGCCCTCTACCTAAACCTAAATCGTTAGATCTAGATACAGGTATGAACGCTATAGCGGTAGAGCCACCCTTAGGTAGGGAGATCGGCCCTACAGCTTACTTCATCACGAGGGATAAAGGATATACGTGGGAGGGACCATACATACTATGGGATCAGCTTTTCGAGACGATACAAGCTAGACCTTCCTATATACTCTACGATGGGGATATCATGCTATTCGTACAAGGGCTTAGATACGATGAGGCCGCTAGAGGGTATAGGATGGTAGAGCCTGAGGGTAGGCCTATGGTAATTGTTAGCGAGGATGGGGCGGTGAACTGGAGATTCCTATCATACATACTACCTTTAAACATCGATATACCTCGTATATGCCCATACCCAGCTATACTAGGAGATGGGAGGCTGGTCGTAGCTTTAAGAGTCCTCTGGCCTGACTGGAGGTTCCAGTGGACCGAACTCTACGTTTCAGATGATGATGGGTTAACGTGGAGGTTCCTATCTAGGGTTAATAGGTGGGGTGCACCTGCATCGCTAACGCTACTTAGGGATGGAAGACTCCTATGCGTATACGGGTATAGAGCCCCTCCATACGGTATTAGAGCTAGGATAAGCTCCGATGGAGGAGTTACATGGGGTCCTGAGATCGTAATAAGGGATGAAGGTGGAAGCAGCGATCTAGGGTATCCAAGATCTACAGAGTTACCCGATGGAAGAATACTCACGGTATACTATTTCAATGAAGAGAAGGATAAGGTGAAATGCGATGGGGGTGTACGCTATATAGCTGCGACAATATTCTATCCACCATACTAAACAACCTTCAAGGTAGCAGCTTATCCGGGTTTAGTATATTGTCCGGATCGAATACCTGCTTAATTTTCTTTATTAAATCGATGTAGATGGGGTGCGAAAAGCGTAGGAGACTATGCCTTCTAACGAAGCCTATGCCATGCTCACCTGTTATAACTCCTCTAAGCTCTAAAGCTACGCTATATATTCTATCTCTGATCTCATCGTATATAGCCGTATCCCAGCCCTCTTCGCGCATTATATGTATATGTATGTTTCCATCACCTGCATGACCATACGCAGGTAGATAGGTATTGTAGCTTCTGGAGATCTCGTCGATTTTATCCATCAACAACCCTATCGATGCCGGTGGAACCGTTACGTCGAGTATATCCACCATGCTAGGTTTCAGAGCTGTATAGATCTCGCTTCTAATCTTGAGTATCCTATCCTGTTCATCACGTCTTTCGGCTACTAAAGGTTCAAGGCTACCGGATTCTACGCATATATCTAGAAGCTTCTCGCAAACCCTATACAGGTATTCTTCATCCTGCTCTGCTAGTATGATTATCAGGAAAGCTTCGCCCTCCCTGCACGGCCATTCTAAACCTAGCTTAGCAGCTGAGACCTCTACAGGTATCTTCTCCACATACTCTACGGCTAACGGTATAATACCGGATCTCAGTATTCTAGGTACTGTTTTCAACGCAGCCGATCTATTACCGAACGGTACTATCACGGTTATGTAGAAGGGCAGCTTCGGATACAACCTTATGAAAGCTCTAGTTATAACGGCTAGAGTGCCCTCACTACCTATTATAAGCTGCATGAGATCGTAGCCAGTATTATCCTTGATAAGCTCACCCCCAAGCCTCAGTATATCGCCTGTAGGTAGTACGGCTTCTATACCCCTAACATAGTTACGCATAACACCGGTCCTCACAGCTCTAGCCCCACCAGCATTACAAGCTATCAAGCCACCTATCTGAGCGTATTCATCGCCTGGATGAGGGGGGAAGAATAGATCACTCCTATCCGCTGCTTCGATTAGATCGTGGAGCGTCGCACCAGCTTCAGCTTCAGCCA
>JAWCGL010000062.1:0-6820 GCA_038857155.1 Bathyarchaeia archaeon | reverse complement strand
TTTGCGGGATCGTTCGGTCTATCCTTGAAGAAAGCTGGCTTCGACGGCGTCATAATCGTAGGATCCTCGGATAAACCCGTACATATAGTCGTAGACGATGAATATACCGATGTGAGGTCTGCGTTAGATCTCTGGGGTATGGATTCATTAGAATCGTCATCAGCTATAGCTAAATCTCTAGGTGATGGGTTTAGATCGATCGCTATAGGTCCAGCTGGTGAGCGTCTCTCTAGGATAGCATGTATAGTAAGCTCTGAGAGAAGGGTTGCAGGTAGGACTGGGTTAGGTGCTGTTATGGGTTCGAAGATGCTTAAAGCTATATCCGTACGTGGATCTAACCCTATCGATGTACATAATCCTGAACGCCTTAGAAAACTGAACTCCTATTGGCTCTCTAAAGCCCCTAAGACTAGTAGAGGTGAAGCGATGATGGAGTATGGGACTGCTGGAGGTATATCGATGTTCATACAAACCGGGAATCTACCGATAAAGCATTGGACCGAAGGCTCGTGGGATGATGCTTGGAAGATAAGCGGGGTAACGATAATGGAGAAGTATAGGAGTGGAAGTGGGAGGAAAATCTGCGGTTCAGGTATACTCTGTAGCATTACATGTGAAAGGGTTGTCGAATTCGACGATCCTAGATTCGGTAGATATAGGGGTAAAGGTCCAGAATACGAGTCTGTAGCCGCTCTAGGCTCCATGGTTCTTAACTCCGATCCTATAGCTCTCATAAAGCTTAACGAGCTATGCGATAGACTTAGTATCGATACTATATCGACCGGTGAGGTGATCGCCTGGGCTATGGAGGCCTACGAGAAGGGGCTTATCGATAAGGATGATACCGGTGGTTTAGAGCTTAGATGGGGTGATATAGATGTTCTATCTAAGCTTATAGAGATGATAGGTTTAAGAGAAGGGTTCGGCTCCATACTTTCTGACGGTGTCAAGAAAGCTTCAGAAACTATAGGTAGGGGTACAAGCGATTTCGCGCTTCATGTCAAGGGGCTCGAGATTCCATACCATAACCCTAGGCTCTATAAGAGTATGGGGCTTGCTTATGCTACATCCAATAGGGGTGCATGCCACCTTCAGGGTATGGCGATGCTAGTCGAGAGAGGAGTTCTACTACCTGAGTATGGTATATCTAAGCCACCATCATCTATAGAGGAATATGTCGATACAGTGATCATACAACAAGATCTATGTTGTTTCTTAGATTCAGCTACCCTATGTAAGTTTGGTGTATTTGGTATAGTCGATTTCGACTATATAGCTAAAGTTTGGACTGCCGTCACAGGTATAGGATGCGATAGAATTGATATACTCTATGCAGGGGAGAGGGTATGGTATCTAGAGAGGGTGGCAAACTATCTATTCGGTACAGGTAATAGCGACGATAACCTCCCTAGGAGATTCGTAGAAGAGCCAGTCGCTGATGGGCCTGCTAGAGGATCGGTATGCGATAACATCCATGAAATGTTAAACCTATTCTACGAACGTAGGAGCCTTAGATCTATAGAGGGATTGAAGGATAAGCTTTATATGCTTGGGTTAGAGGATATCGCATCCCTAGCCGATAGGGTAGGGTTAAAGCTCGGTTGAAAAAGTCTCTCTACGGTCTCCTAGTATTCCATCCATACTTCAAAGCTGTTCTATAGAGTTAGTATATTCTCTATGGGGGTATCTGGCTGTATACTGTGAGTAGGTCCTAGGATTAGACCCGTAGGTCCTAGTCTAGCTATCCTATCTACGACTCCCTCTGCTACATCTTCTGCGCTTCCGAAAGGTAGTGTGCTCTGAACACCTATAGTTCCATCGAAGCAGAGTTTATCGCCATAGATCTGTTTAAGCTTAACAGGATCCATACACTCTGGTTGGACGGGGTTGAGTATATCGACACCTATCTCGATTAGATCTGGTATTATAGGTTCTATCCATCCATCGCTATGAAAATTGAAGAATACACCATATCTATGGCATAGATCCGCTAGCTCCCTGTAACGAGGCTTCAATAGACGCCTCCATACCCCGGGTGAGATCATCATCCCTCTCTGCATACCTACATCATCCCCATCGTATACGACATCGACGCCAGCCTCACAAAGAAGCTTAGCTTGTCTCAACCTTATCTTCTGAAGACCATCGAGAACCCTATCCAAGTAGTCGATCCTGGTATATATCATCTTCATAGTCTCTTTGAATCCTATAAGCTGCCACGCTATCTCCCACATATGCTCTACAGAGCCATAGAGACAGTAATCCTCATAGATCCTACGAACCTTCAGAACTCTATCGAACCCATATTCATCAACTTCAGGCCATACATAATCCTCGAGCTGAATAGATTGTAATGGATGCCTATGATAAGTGTAGGTATAGGTTCTATCTGGACACCATATACTCTCAATACCCCATACATCCCTCCTAACCTCGAAACCCATATACTCCCCTATAGTGTATGCAGGTCCATAAGGCCCCTCCTTAACCTCCACCCCCTCTGGAAGATAACCACCCCTAACACCTATATACGTACCAACTATATCGATTCCAAGATGCCTACCTAAACCCATATGATTCTTAAACCCTAGCAGAGACTTTAACCTCTCATAAGGTTCAGGTCTAATCCTGAGAATCAGAGGTACCCTATCAGGCTCCTCTAAAAGGATACTACTTATACAGCGATCCCTAGGCTTCAAACCCTAATACCTAATCTAAGATGCTGATCATTTAAATATATAGGCATGGACACTACACAGTACGGTGATCGTTGTAAACGGGATGTTAAAATCCATAGAAGTGAAGATATGGAAGAGACTCTCAAAAAATTTAAGTATAAATACTTTTGAGTATTATACTATCTATAATAGAAAAACTGAGAGGAAAACTAGAAGTGAAAGGTGTAACAGAAGACCTCTGGAAAAATTTTTAAACAAAATACGCATTTGTTTTTTGATAGCATAAAAGTTTAAGTAAGATGTATTAATTTATATTTTTCCTATATTCATAAAAACTAATACAATTTTGTTAAAAATCTGAAAAATCTTTGAATAATTTTCATCAATATTAATGAAACATAGCCTTACATTCGAGGAAATATGTATACTCCAATCCTCATCTAGCAAGGAATTAAGTGGACCGGGCGGGATTTGAACCCGCGACCTCCCGGGTGCAAACCGGGTGCTCATACCAGGCTGAGCTACCGGCCCACAACGATATTTATGTAGATCTACTTGCAGCTGATAAGCCTTGCTCCGATTCCGCATAACTTCTCTTCTGGATATATTTTACTTTCTATACGCGGTTCTGTTTAAAGCGTAAAACTTATATAATTTACGGGTAGGATTTAATGCTTTTCTGGTCTGCCTGTGTAGGGGTGTATCTTCTGTATGGGGTTAAAGCTAGCTTCGAGTATGTCTAGGCTTGGTACTGAGACTGCTTTCGAAGTCTTAGCGTTAGCTAGAGAGATGGAGTATAAAGGGTTTAATATCATACATTTCGAGATAGGTGAACCTGATTTCGATACTCCTAGTCATATCAAGGATGCAGCTATCGAAGCATTAAAGGAAGGGTTCACGCATTATACGCCCTCGCAGGGTATAAGGGAGCTTAGGGAGGCTATCGCCGATAAAGTTCGTGATGATTACGGGGTCGATTTCGATCCTAATAGAAACATCGTGGTTATGCCTGGTGCTAAGCCATGTATATTCGCGGCTATGCTAGCTCTACTCGATCCAGGTGATGAAGTTATAATACCTAGCCCAGCCTATCCTATCTACGAATCTATAGCTAACTTTGTAGGTGCTAAACCTGTATTGATCCCTGTACACGAAGAGAATGAATTCAGGCTTACGGTCGACGCCGTAGTCGATAATATAACCGATAGGACGAAGATTATAGTCGTCAATACTCCATGCAATCCTACAGGATCTATGCTATCCGCTAGCGATGTTAAAGGTATAGCCGAGGTAGCTAAGGAGAAGGGTATCTATATACTAGCGGATGAAGTATACTCTAAGATAGTCTTCGAAGACCCTCATTACTCGTTTTTGAAAGAGTTCGATGATAATATTATAGTGGTGGATGGCTTCTCTAAGACGTATGCTATGACTGGTTGGAGGTTGGGATATGCTATCGCTAATACTACGCTCATAGAGCATATGACGAAGCTTCAGATAAACATCGTAAGCTGCCCTGTAGCGTTCGTACAGAAAGCGGCTATAGCTGCTTTAAGAGGTTCGCAGGATTGTGCGAAGTCTATGGTCGAAGAGTATAGGCGCCGTAGAGATATTATATACGATCTCCTGAGGAAGATCGATGGCGTCAGGGTTATTAGACCTAAGGGTGCGTTCTATATATTCCCGAACGTTAGTAGTTACGGGTTGAAATCGGTAGATGTTATGAAATACCTGTTAGCAGAGGCTAGGGTAGCCGTTCTTCACGGAACGGCCTTCGGTCAGCATGGTGAAGGCTATCTTAGATTATCGTATGCTCTATCGAGAGAAATGATAGTGGAAGGTTTGAAGAGGGTTAGAGAAGCTCTAGATAAACTTAGGGGATAGGCGTATCTACTGCAATACACGCTCTTACCCCTTCTAGTTGAATCCTAAGTTTAGAAATGTATATGTATAACTCTACTATGTTGTACATAGTTTAACTCCATCAACCTTAGGATGGAGGCTTACACTCCCTGAAGATTATCTCTCTAACTCACTAACTACAGTTTTCTAGAGTAATAATGCTAAAGATTTATATAGAATCCCCCTTCCACTTCTAAAGTGAAGGCTATGCAGGAAAGTAGTGTTGATACTCTACTCTTAAACGAATATCTCGAAAGAGTATCATGGCTGATAAAGGAGAATGCTAACTTCAACTACTCTTACAGCGGATTATTGAGCTATATAGCCAACACGTATCTCAGGGAATATGCTTTAAGAACTATGCCTAGAGAAGCTGCTAGAGCTCATATAGAAGGCGATATTCATATACATAATCTCGATAGCGGGAATCTTATACCGTACTGTCATGGAGGGGACCTCCTCCTACTGCTGCGTATAGGTATAAGATCTCCGACTATAACCTCCCGTCCTGCAAAACACTTCTCTGCTGTAGTCGATCATATAGCTAACTATTTCCTCATGAGTCAGAATGAGTTCAGCGGTGCTCAAGCATTCTCAGATTTCGATACTATAGTAGCTCCGTTCATAGCATACGATCATCTACCATACAGAGAGGTTAAGCAGAATCTTCAGAAGCTCGTGTACAATTTGAACTTTACTACTAGGCAGAGCTTCCAATCGCCGTTCACGAATCTAACCTTCAACCTTTGCTGTCCAGCTCATCTCGAAGAGCAGCATGTGATAATAGGCGGTGAGGAAAAGGAGGATACCTACGCCGATTTCCAGGATGAGATAGAGATGGTAAATCTAGCTATGGCTGAGATATATATGGAGAGGGATGCGGCTAGTAGGCCGTTCACATTCCCCATACCTACGGTCAATCTCACTAGTAGGTTGGATTGGAGTTCAGAAGCTTTAGATGCTATCTTCGAAGTTGACTCTAAGCTTGGCACCTACTACTTCATGAACTATCTAGGTTCAGGTATACCTGAGAATACCATGAGGTCTATGTGCTGCAGACTTCTCATAGATCTAAGCCAGTTATCCTCGCCTAAAGGGTTGTTCACATCTGAAGGCGGTACGGGTAGTATAGGTGTGGTAAGCTTGAATATGGCTAGACTAGGATATCTAGCGAAGGATGAAGCAGATTTCTTCGATCGTCTAGATAGGCTTCTTGATATAGCTAGAGAGTATTTGATGTTCAAATCTGAGATGGTGGAGCGTTCACTAGCTAAGGGGTTAATGCCCTTCGCTCAAGCTTACGGTTTCGATCCAGATAGATACTTCAGGACTATAGGAGTTATAGGCTTAAACGAGATGTGTATAAACTTCCTAGGGGAACCCTTATCGAAGGCTGTGGATTTCGTCGAGGAGGTACTACTCTATATGGGTGATAGACTTAGAGAGTTCCAGATAGAGACAGGTAAGCTGTGGAACCTAGAGGAGACTCCAGGTGAGGGTGCCAGCTATAGGCTCGCCAGGATGGATAAGGAGAGGTATCCTGGGATCTATAGTAAAGGATCTAGCTCCGCCCCATACTATACGACCGTATTAATACCTACAGACGAAGATATACCTCTAGCTGAAAGACTCGAGATAGAGGGTAGGTTGCTTTCCCTCTTCTCAGGTGGAACTGTATTCAGGATACATCTAGGCGAACCCATAGATGCTACCGTAGCTAAGAAGCTTGTTAGGAGGATAGCTGAGAACTATCGTATACCGTATATAGATCTGGCGGCTACATTCTCCGTCTGTCCTAAGGAGGCTTATATTGTGCATGGCTTCTACGATAGATGCCCTAGATGCGGAGGTAGTATGGAGGTATATGCGAGGGTTGTAGGCTACTACAGACCGACCTATAAATGGAATCCAGGTAAGCAAGCTGAGTTCAGAGATAGAATCCTAGTAGGTTCAAGCTATCTATCCTTCTAACATATCCATATATGTAGCTATCTTAGCTAACCCCTCATCCGATATATCAAAACCGAATAGCTTATTGAATATTTCGAGAAGTTTCCTAGACGCCCTTGGATCAGGATACATGCCAGGAGTTTCGGCTAGGAGACAGACCCCCTTCATACCGTATAACGGAGCCATAGCCATCAATACTCCTGCGACACCATAAATCCTACCAGTCATAGGTTTAACTCCTACCTCCCTCAGCTTCCAAATCCACTCAAGGTCGGCTGATGTACCGTATA
>JAWCGL010000061.1:0-6843 GCA_038857155.1 Bathyarchaeia archaeon | reverse complement strand
TTTTAAGAGGGGTAGCAGTATAGGCCCTCCTAGGAAGTACTACTATCTTAAAGCAGGGTTTCCCGTAGATGGCGGGTTTACCGACGGATTATTCGATATATCTGTCAGGAGTTTAGAGGGGTCTGTATGCGAGGAGGTGAACGGTGTAAAGGAGGAGTTTGAAAGGATTAAGCGTATAGAGAATTACGTAGAAGCTGTGGAGAAGGCAGCGGTACTATCCGAGTTTATAGATAGGGAGATATTTAAGCTGAGGAGGATGGAGGCTAGCTTGCTAGCTTTGAAGAGGGAGATCTACCGTTATCTAGGTGAGCTGCTGGATATACTCTGCGAGACATACTTGGAGAGGAAGATCGCTGAATGGGTTATACTATCTAGGGATAGAGGGCTTCTAGAGGAGGTGAAAACTACTTTTAACATACCGGATTCTGAGTTTAGGCTTATCTTAGATAAGCTAAGATCGAGGATACCGTACGTGGATCGTTTTATAGGTTAGTCGTGCGTATAGTAGAATATCATGGTACCATCAGGTGGCTTCGAATCGAGCTTAGCGAAACCGAATCTCTCGAATTGAACGACTTCGCCTAGAGCTATCATCCTACAAAGCTTCTCCCCATACCCTACAGATTCCGATGCATCAGGCATCACTACTCGAATCGGTACTATATCATCCACCGGGACCCAATGTATAAGTCTAGCTTTAAGCTTAGCAGCCTCCTCATACGTTCTACTATGCCACACCGCTTCTGCGGTATCACCGGATAGGCTTACAGGCTTTACGTTTAATAAGCCTATGAGCCTCACTACGCCGCCTGAAGCTAGGATCCCGCGATCCCTCCTTGAGATGTAAACCTCGATTTCACCATCCTTAACTTCGATCCGAGTCTCCCTACACCCTATATCCTCTCTATCCGGGTGGAACGGTATCCTAGCTATAACCTCTTCCAGAGGGATCGATCTGATCTTCAGCTTGATAGGATCTTCTACGTAGAAGAACCTTCTAGCTACCGGGTCTACGATCCTCCTATTATGTGCATACAGGTTCTCCCAGCTAAATCTTGCTTCAGACATCTTAACGCCGAGCTCTAGTATCATCCTATGTATAGCTTCAGGCTGGATACCCCTACGTCTTAGAGCTGCTAGGGTCGGTAGACGCGGGTCATCCCAACCCGTATATAAGCCGAGCTGAATATCCTTAAGCATCCTAGATTTAGACATAGTGCCAGATCCTATCATCATCCATTTACCGTAGTGTATGTATTCAGGATACTCCCAACCAAGCCATCTATACATATACAGCTGCTTCTCAACCCCTGCTATGAATTCTTTACCCCTTATTATATGCGTCACCTCCATTAGATGGTCATCTATCCCTGCGGCGAAGTTGTATGTAGGCCATACATCGTATCTATCGCCTACGATCGGATGACGGTATAGCTTAGTATCTACTATCCTTAACGCAACCCAATCCCTCACAGATGGGTTCGGATGCGAGAGATCAGTTTTAACCCTTAAAACAGCTTCACCCCCCCTATATGCTCCTTCAAGCATCTTATCGAACCTCTCCGCATGATCTTCTACCGTAAGATCTCTGCATGGACATGGTTTCGAAGCGCGTATAAAACCGCGGAATGAATCGGGATCGCATGTACATACGTATGCTCCGCCTATCTCGATAAGCCTCCTAGCTATATCATAGTATATTTCGAGCCGTCTACTCTGGATATACTCTCTATCCCATCTACAGCCTAGCCATACTAGATCCTCTCTTATAGCATCGTAGAATTCTATCCTAGGCTTCTTAACCCGTGGATCGGTATCTTCGAACCTGAGTATGAATACACCGCTATACATCCTAGCGTAGTCATGGCTCAGATATATAGCTCTAGCTTGACCGAAGTGGAGTACGAAATCAGGGTTTGGAGCATACCTAGTAACTATAGTCGAATACTTCTCGGCGTTAGGTAGTGGGGGTAGCTTAAACTCCCTCTCCCTAGGTTTCTCCTCTACTAGGAATTCTGGGAACCTCTCCTCTAGTATACGCCTCTGCTCTACTAGCGTAAGACTGTTGACAGCCTCGACTACCTTCCCGGCTAGAGCTATTATCTCCCCAGCTCTACTACGTAGCTCTCTATGCTCACCTAGAAACTTAGATACTACGGGTTCAACCTTAGCTTTACCGCTATACTTTACGGCGTTCGCTAACGCGTATTTGAAGAGTTCCTCACGGAAAGCTTCGAGGTCGATACTCATAGCATGGTCAACCTTCTAGCGTTATAGCCTCCTATCTACGAATAAACAGGCTAACTCCTCTAAGCTTGCTCTACTACGACTAGGCTTAATCTTAGATAGGGAGGAGATAGCTTCATCCCTAAACTTTAAAGCCATATTTTTCGCATACTCTATACACCCGTAACGTACGAGTGCTTCGACCGCTTTCTTAACATCCTCGTTTGAAGCATCCCTCCTACCTAGTACCCTCGTAACGATACTCTTACTCCTAGTAGGAAGCTTCCTGAGGCCGTGGATTACGATTATAGTCTTCTTACCCTCCCTAAGATCGCTACCTACAGGTTTACCTAACTCCTCTTCGCTGCCCACCAATCCTAGTATATCGTCTACTATCTGGAAGGCGAGACCAGCTTTCAAGCCGTAGCTGGATAGAGCTTCGAATTCCTCGTAGCTACACCCACCTATCAGAGCACCTATCTCGGCGGAAACCTGGAAGAGCCTAGCTGTCTTCAATCTTATCATCTCTAGATACTCCTCCTCAGAGACATCTATCCTGGATTGTAGGAGTAGATCTAGGGTTTGGCCCTTAGCTATATCGATCATAGCTTCAGCTATCATCCCGGCTATCCTAACGATCTTACCATAACCTATCCTCTCAGCTACCTCAGATCTACATATAGCTTGGAAGACTTTAGCGAAGAGATAGTCTCCGGATGTTATAGCTTGAGGTATACCCCCAACTGTATGGACTGTAGGTACACCCCTCCTCAGGTCGCTTTCATCCATGATATCGTCGTGGATAAGCGTAAACGTATGGAGGATCTCGATAGCTGAAGCTACCGGTATGGAGATGCCCGGATCGCCACCTACAGCTTCACAAGCCTTTATAGCTAGGAACGGCCTTACACGCTTCCCACCAGCTTTGAATAGATGGATGCTAGATTGGTATAGAACCTGTATATCCTTATCGGATTCTAATATTTCGAAGATGCATCTATCTACCTCTTCGCAGCACAGCTTTATCTCATCTAGCAGCCCGCTCAATCCTTCAAACCCCTCTCGTTTACCCACTCTGCTAACCTACCTACAATTATAGGTTTAACCTTCTTAAGCTCATCTATAGTGGATACACCTGTAAGCACCATAGCCGTCCTCAACCCTTCGATGAATACCTTCAGAGCCTTCTCGACGTCGCGAGCACCCTTTAACGCAGGTTTAAGTACAGGTAGAGCTACCGCACACATATCTGCACCGAGACATATGGATTTAGCTATATCAACCCCTGAGCGTAGCCCGCCTGAAGCTATCACTCTAACGCTTCTAACGGCAGATCTAACCTCGATTATACTCGCAGCCGTAGGTATGCCCCAATCCCAGAAGGCTCTCGATACACCTACCTTCAAATCGTCACGCCATCTCACTGCGCGATGATACTCGACCCTAGACCAGCTTGTACCGCCTAAACCTGCTACATCTATAGCTTTCACACCTAGCTCCTCCAGCTTAGCTGCATCCTCACGGATTATACCGGCACCGGTCTCCTTAACTATAACAGGGATTTTAAGCTCTCTAACGATCCCCCCTATCATCGATGTTAACCCTTTGAATGAAGGTTTACTCTCGACCTGCAGTAACTCCTGTAGTGGGTTTAGATGTATGGTAAGGGCATCGGCTTCTATAGATTCCACCAACTCTACCAATCTATCTACGCTATACTTCCACAGCTCCTGGAAGCCTATATTAGCAGATATGAACGCTGTAGGAGCTTTCTCCCTAGCCACTTTAAAACTATAGACGGCCTCAGGCTTCTCGAGCGCTATCCTCTGACTACCTACACACATACCTAGCTTAAGCTTCTCTACAGCTTCAGCTATGTTCGCGTTTATCTTGAATCCTAAGCTACTACCACCCGTTATAGCCGACACCATCATAGGCGCGGAGAATTTGAAGCCTAGGAAACCTACCTCTAAGCTTACTTCTCCAGGATCAACCTCAGGTAGGCATCTATGCGGTAGGTGTACATACTCGAGCCATGTAGTCGCCTTCTCAGCTTCAACGGATTCGGTTAGGCATATCTCTATATGCTCATCCTTCCTTACCTCTATACCCAAACGCTTACCCTCCGACTATACGTGTACCCTCCACCTTGAGGCCCATAATAGCTTTATACAGACGGCCTGGCTTTAAACCGTTAACTATATAGACCTCTACACCCTTCTCAGCTAGGATCGAAGCTTCTATAAGCTTAGATATCATACCGCCTGTAACATCCATAGAGGTTACCCCTCCTGAAGCTAGATTCCTGATAGATTCTATACCGATCTCTCTGATTAGGGATGCTCCTCCGAACTTCGGATCCTTATCGTAGACACCATCCACATCGACTAAGAATACGACCTTGTATGCTTCGAACTCTAGGGCTAGCCTAACGGCTATCTGGTCTCCAGATAGTATGGAGAAGCCATCTTCATAGTCGAAGACGACGTCGCCGTGGAGGAGGGGGGTTAAACCCATCTTGAGGGCTTGCCTTATAGATTCGATGTATAGGGAGGCTATACGCCCCCTCCTAGTGATAGCTATGCTAGAAGCTGTGATCGGATATACGCGGAGACCTATACTAGAGAATACCTCTACCAATCTATCCGTGAGCCTACGCATGCTCATATGGGTTTCGAGGAGGCCTGATGGAGCCTGAGAGGCGGGTTTACCTATCCTATCTAGACCGTAGGTTAGAGCGGTGTAGTGGCCGTATGATCCGCCTCCATGGATCAGTATGATATCCTTTACATTTGTGGATGCTATCTCCTCGGCTAACCTTCTAGCTACATCTTCGTTAAACGATAGCGGTCTATTCTTATCCGTTAAGACGCTTCCACCTAGCTTAACTACTATCATCACACTGCACCTACTTCTGCTATCCTAGCTTTATACACGGCTTCAGCACCTACGTCTAGGAGGGATGATGCTATCCCATCCGATTCTCCGGGTCTAGCTAGAGCTATTATGCATCCACCTCCACCTGCACCGGTAACCTTCGAACCTAGCGCTCCTGCCTCCCTAGCTGCGTAGATAAGCTTCTCGAGCCGGCTATTCGATACACCTATAGCCGATAGAAGCCCATGATTCATGTTCAGGATACCCCCGAGCTCTTCTAGATCACCTTCGATTATAGCTTCGACAGCTTGTCTCACAATCGTACGTACGGTGGATCTCAACCTAGAGAATATATCAGGGTATCTTGAAGCGAGCTCACCGACTCTGCGAACCATAGCCCCTGTAGATCTCTTAAGACCTGAATCGGCTATCACGAGCTCTATAGGTTTAGCCGGCTTAATCCTCCTGATATTCCCTCTAAGTTTGAATAGCAGCATACCGCCGTACACCGATATAGTCGGATCGATACCTGAAGGTCTACCGTGGACTACCTCCTCAGCTTTAACCCCTAGCGATACTATCTCCCTCTTCCTAAGCTTCAACCCTAGAAGCTTAGATACGGCTAGGATCGAAGCTACTGCTACGGCTGCAGATGAGCCTAGACCCGCCGATATAGGGATACTTGAGTTGATCGATATAGACAAACCTTTACCGGTTAACCCTACCCCTCTAGATTCTATCAGAAGTTTTACGACATCGTGTATAGGTCGTAGAGCATCCTCCGATACCATGCTCGAATATATATGTATGCCAGGTTTATCTCTGAAGGAAGCGTATGCATATGCTTTGAGATCTATAGCAGCGACTATAGCGGGTTCACCATATACGACGAAGTGTTCTCCGCATAGTATAACTTTACCTGGGGCTACAGCTTCAGCCATAGGGTTACAACCTCATCTTCAGCGGTAGAGTTTATTAAAGTTGATGTTCCTCATACTTCTAGGATCGGTGGCTCGCTATGAATAGATCTGAGAGGATACTTATGGCTCATGGAGCTGGTGGATATCTTATGCATAGGCTTATAAAGGAGCATATACTCTCCACCCTACCTAGGGATAGCTTCGAAGTCGGGCTGCATGCTCTAGACGATTCTGCCGTAGTCAACGGGATAGTCTTCAAATCCGATTCCTATACCGTTAAACCGTTATTCTTTCCAGGTGGGGATATAGGTAGGCTAGCCGTCTCCGGTACAGTTAACGATATATCTGTGATGGGGGGTAAGCCTATAGCTCTATCGCTTGCGCTCGTATTGGAGGAGGGCTTCCCTATCGATGATCTAGATAGGATTATGCATAGTATAGCCGATACGTGTATGGAGGCAGATGTACACATAGTTACCGGGGATACTAAGGTTGTAGAGAAGGGTTCTCTGGATGGATCTATCATAAACTGTTCTGGGATAGGTTTGAGGAGTATATACCTAGACTATAACCTTGATATCGTACGTAAGTTTAGACAGAGGTTCGAAGCTAGGTGGCTACTAGATTCGAACGTGAAGCCTGGGGATAAGATAATAGTATCTGGGACTATAGGTGATCATGGGGTAGCTATACTAAGTTGTAGGGAGGGCTACGGGTTCGAGAGTAGTGTGAGGTCAGATGTAAAACCGTTGAATAAGATGATAGAGAAGGCTCTATCGGTGGGGGGTATAGTAGCGATGAAGGATCCTACCAGGGGGGG
>JAWCGL010000060.1:4166-6910 GCA_038857155.1 Bathyarchaeia archaeon | reverse complement strand
GCCATATCTTATCGTCCCAAGCCTAACGAGCGTAACATTATCCCTACCCTCTACACCGTATCTTTCGATTATATCATCAACCCTAGGCGTTAATAGTAGGAGACCTGAACCGATGTTAACCCTCTCATCTATAAGCTTAGAATCCTCTAGTATCGGCTTCACATACTCAACCATCCTCGAATCTATCCCAAGCTGTCTATGTAGATTCATAGCTGGATCGGCGTCTATAGCTAAGACTCTATAGCCATCCCTAGCTAAGAGTCTAGCTAGGGATCCGGCTATCAAGGTTTTACCTACACCACCCTTCCCAGCTACAGCTATCTTAAACCCTCTACTATCGGTAACCTCCTATACACCTCCACCACTAGACGATCTTTCAGAGGATAGGTTTTATTATAGTTTGATAGACTTTATTAGGAGGATGTAGGGGATGCATGGTAGTATACTGATAGTAGGGCTAGGTGAGGTTGGCCGAGCTCTATACAATTTTATAAGCGGATCGAATGTAGGATTCAAGACTTACGGGTACGATGTAGATCCATCTAGGAGTATAGATAAAATCGAGGATATAGGGGCATCTATAGATTACCTGCATATAGCCTTCCCATATACTGGAGGCTTAAATTTCATTGAAGCTGTATCGACGTATACCTATAGATTTAAGCCTAGACTTGTGATAGTGCATTCGACTATCGCACCTGGAACTACGAGGCTCCTACAAGATAAGCTTGATACGCTCGTAGCGTATTCACCGGTTAGGGGTAGGCATCCACATCTAGAGAAGCATCTCGGATTCTGGGTTAAATGGGTTTCAGCTGTTAAGCCTGAAGCTTTAGATGGAGGGGTGAAGCATCTCCGAGATCTAGGATTTAAAGTTAGGTGTATCGATAAGCCTGAGACGTTAGAGTTAGCTAAACTATTCGAAACCGTATACCGTGCGGCTTTGATAGCTATATGGCAGGAGATGCATAGGATATCGGTGAAGCTTGGAGGCGATATAGCGGGTATAGCGGAGTTTATCGCCGAGGTTCACGAAGTATTAGGAGATAGACCGGTATACTACCCAGATGCTATAGGAGGGCACTGTCTGATACCTAATACGAAGATGCTCTTGGAATGTATAGATTCACCTCTACTCAGATTCATACTAGAGTCTAATAGTCTCAGAGGGGTTGAGCTTAAAGATCCTAAGATAGCCGAGGGGGTACGCTCGGTACAGGGTATATGGAGTAGGTTTAGGAAGGTATGGTATTATGAGGGGGTTGATCGAGGGGGATAGATCGGAGCGAGAAGGTGCTACCATATGGAGCTGGGTAACGGTAAACCTAGGATCAGACTTAGGTATGCCGGCCTACTACTATTCATATCTAGAGTCTATGGTCTAATCGTAGGATTACTATTCACCGTGATAGCTACTAGAAGGCTTACGATCGGCGAGTTCGGTTTATGGAACTATATATCTGTAGTATCAGGATACTGGATGCTTCCACTTAGCTTCACCGGGTACTGGATCGTCAGGTTTACGGCTAGAGGTGAACGTACCGGAGCTACAGCTGTATTCATAGGCTTAACCATATCGACTGTTATACCGCTACTATTCATTGTATCCTCCCCTCTAATCTTCGAATCCCTGAACGTGGAGCATCTCGTGTTGGTCATGGTATCGATAAAGCTAGCTCTCATAGGTGTATCGTCGCCGTTCGACTGGATAGCTCAAGGGTTGAACCCTGAAACATTAGCTTTCGCATCGATAGCTTTCGAAACATCCAAGCTTCTATCAGCATCCATACTTGTGGCTATGATGAGATTAGGGTTGATAGGTATCATACTAGCCGTATCTATAGGCTACGCATTCAAATCCATGATACTATACAAATCTATCGGACGGTTTATAACAGGATCTAGGGATACCAAGCTTATTAAACGTATCTTTAGGGGTATATGGATACCTATCTATGGATCTATACCCTCGATGATTTCATCCATAGACGCTATACTTCTAGTACATATGACCGAGGCAACCGACAGCTTAGCGTTCGTATCGGCTATAAGAACTGTAGGTTCACCTATATCGTTAAGCCTAGCTATATCGACGGCTCTATACCCTAAACTTCTAGCTGAGAGCCGGTTGGAGGATGTAGAGGAAGCTGTAAGGCTAGTATACATGTTATCGATACCTTCATCTATAGGCATAATACTATTAGCACCTCACTTACTTTCAATCCTTAGATCAGAGTATGCTGCAGTATGTATACCGTTATCGGTATACGCTATACTACAGCTACTCTCTATAGCTTCACAACTAGCTATAACGACTGCTTCAGGTTTAGAGAAGGTTGATCTCGATGAAAACGCTGGATTCAGAGATTATGTTAGGAGTAAGCTATTCAAAATCTCTAATATGAATACAGTATCCTCCCTGATATATGTAGGGCTCCTAGCGTATCTCCTATATATTCAGAAAGGTTCAGGTTCACAGATATCTAGGATGCATCCGTTAATCTCCGTAACCTGGGTGTGGATACTATCGGTTGCGGTATCGACAACGTTCTCGATGATATACGCATATAAAGTGCTCCTTAAAGATGTAGGATCTATACGAGTCCCATGGGCCTCCATAGCTAGATACACGTTAGCATCGATCGCTATGGCTATACCTGTATACATCCTCCAACCTAAATTCATCTATGTAGAGATACTACCACTATTAGAGAGCATAACCCTGCCCATACTATCGGGTACAG
>JAWCGL010000060.1:0-4156 GCA_038857155.1 Bathyarchaeia archaeon | reverse complement strand
TGGATCCATGGTTTAGAGTATTGCTATCTAAACTCGTATCTACGATTACCAGAAGATTCTCTTCTATGAATATATATGCGTCAGACGGTTGATCCGCCTTCATAAATCCGCTAAGGCTGAATTCATCATCCGCAAAGATAGATCTACCCTCACCGATAGCTATAAGCTTATACTGAGAGCAGCCGAGAAAGTGGGCTCGGCTGCATAAACCTGCATATACTATTCTTAGGAGCTTATCACCTCCAAGTTCCAACTCATACTCCTCGGCTATAGACCATGGTAGCGGTGGAGCTTGATCTTATAGATCGAGCGAGGCTTTCAACCACGCTGAAAGACATGAGGAGGCTTTAACCTGATCCTATCTAGTTCACCCTCCATCCAGCTCGGGGAAGCTGATTTAATCCTGGTTTGAGTATCCGTATCGAAGATTACTAGGCTTCCTAGAGCGAGACATATATCCTGCTCGATCTTAGCTGAGTTACCATAACCCATACTCTCGCTTGTATCGAGATATACAACTACATTCATGGCTTATATCACTTTGGGGGGTCTAAGGTGGAAGCTTAGGTTCTTCGAATGTCTTCTGAACCCCGTACCTCTCCCAGTGCACTTTACGGTTTAAAGGCTGTCTGCTTCGTATAGGGGATTCAGCCGGGTACCCCAGCGATACCATACAGAGAATCCTAAGCTTCTCAGGTATGCCTAGAAGCTTCTTTATAGGCTCCTCGTATTCGGTACCTGCTACACCCATCCAGCATGAGCCTAAGCCTTGAGCGTAGGCGGCTAGTAGAAGGTTCTCTACTGCTGCACCTAGATCTTCACGCCAGAAGCTTGATAGCTCTGGGTCTCCTACGACAGCTAGGACAACAGGGGATTCAGCCATAAACCTACCCCACCTATGGATCTCAGCTAGCTTCCCCCTAGCTTCAGGATCTCTAACTACTATGAAGTTCCAGTGCTGGGAGTTGTGAGCTGAGGGAGCCCAGTGAGCTGCATAGAGGCATAGGAGTATCTTCTCCTCCTCCACAGGCTTATCGAGGTACTTCCTCACGCTTCGTCTACCTCTTATAGCTTCGAATACATCCATAGGCTATGCACCTAGGAGTTGGATGGTATGACGAAGATTTAAGCTTTTACGAAGCCTAAAGGTTAGTAGGGGTATGTCCAGGGTTAGAGATTTAGGGCTAGCTTCAGAGGGGAGGCTTAAAGTCGAATGGGCTGAAGCCCACATGCCTGTCCTCATGAAGATAAGAGAATCCTTCCTAAAGGAGAAGCCTCTAGAGGGGGTTACGGTGGGAGCCTGCCTTCATGTAACTAAGGAGACGGCTGTACTCGTTAGAACGCTTAGAGCTGGAGGAGCTGAGGTAGCTCTATGCTCATCCAACCCGCTTAGCTGCCAAGATGATGTAGCCGCAGCTTTAGCGTTAGATGGGGTGCATGTGTATGCATGGAGGGGGCAGAGTAGGGATGAGTACTATAGGTCGATAGAGGATGTGTTAAGCTATAATCCCGATATACTACTCGATGATGGGGCGGATCTGATAGTTACGATGCATAGGAGTCAACCTAAACTATTAGAAACCTGTCTAGGTGGGAATGAGGAAACCACTACAGGCGTATATAGGCTTAGATCTATGGAGGGGAGGGGGGAGCTTAAGATACCTGTGATAGCGGTTAATAATGCTGAGACTAAGTGGGATTTCGATAACGTCTACGGCACAGGTCAGAGTACGTTAGACGGCGTTATAAGAGCTACCAATATATTGTTAGCAGGTAAGAAGGTTGTCGTAGCCGGCTATGGGCATTGCGGTAGAGGTATAGCGTGGAGGGCTAGGGGTATGGGTGCTCATGTGATCGTAACCGAAGTCGATCCGGTTAAAGCTTTGAAGGCTGTTATGGATGGATTCCACGTTATGCCTATGATCGAAGCGGCTCGTATAGGTGATGTATTCATAACGGCTACCGGTAATAGGGATGTAGTGAGGGCTGAGCATATGGAGGCTATGAGGGATGGGGCTATACTGTGCAACGCAGGACATTTCGATGTAGAGGTTTCGGTTAGAGACTTGGAGAGGATATCTGTATCTAAGCGTAGGGTTAGATCCTACGTCGATGAATATAGGCTTAAGGATGGAAGGAGGATATACCTACTAGCGGAGGGGAGGCTTGTAAACCTTGTAGCAGCTGAGGGGCATCCAAGCGAGGTTATGGATATGTCTTTCTCGAATCAAGCTCTATGTGTAAAATACCTAGTCGAGAATAAGGGTAGACTCAAACCTGGAGTGTACGATGTCCCATCTGAGATCGATAGAGCTGTAGCCAGCCTTAAACTCGAGACGTTGGATGTAAGGATAGATAGACTCACCGAGGAGCAGATAGAGTATCTATCGAGCTTCGAGTATGGTACATAGCTATGAAGCTATCCGATCTAGGCGAGAGGAAGCTTATAGAGATACTATCGTCGATACTAGAGCAGGATCCGGATGAGATGCTAGGTCTAGGCGTAGATGATGCCGCAGCTAAACCTGTATATGGGGATCTATGCATAGTTATGCATACCGATGTATTCGTCGAATCAGCCGATAGGCTTCCAGGTCAAAGCTATAGGGATCTAGCTTGGAAAGCTGTAACAGCTAACGTATCCGATATAGCGGCTAAGGGTGCTAAACCGTATGCTATACTCTCAGCTATAGGGATACCGGAGACCTACGATCTAAAGATCTTCGAGGAATTGATGATAGGATTGAAGGGTGCTTCATCAGGGTATGGATGCTACGTAGTCGGAGGGGATTTAACATCATCTAGGGAGCTATTCATAGCTATAGCGATTCTAGGTTTAGCCTATAAGAATAGGGTTATAGGAAGAAGGGGGGCTAAACCTGGAGATTTAGTATGCCTTACGGGTGAGGCCGGATATACAGCATTAGCATACAAGATACTATTCGATAGATGGGATGTAGATAGAGATCTTAAACATAGGGTTCTGGAGAGGGTCTATAAGCCTAAAGCACGTTTAGATGAAGGGTTAGCTCTAGCATCGACCGGGGTTGTATCAAGCTGTATGGATGTAAGCGACGGGTTAGCTATATCCTTGAATACGCTCGCGGAAATCAATAGTGTATCTATTATAGTCGACGATATACCTATATCGAGGGGGGTTTCATCTATAATCGAACGGTATGGTATGGATCCCATATACACCGCGTTATATGAGGGGGGAGAGGAATACGAGCTTCTATTCACCGTTAGATCTAGCGGGTTGAAATCCATCGAGGAGGCGTTATCTAGAATAGGATCTAGGTTTAGCGTTATAGGACGCGTAGCCGAGGGGTGCGGCGTCTACCTATCCTCCGGGGTGAGGGTCGAAGCTAGAGGATGGCAGCACTTCTTAGGATGGAGGTAGTATCCAGCCTACTTTCTAGGAGCTCTTATCTCTAATACATTCCTATAGCATGCTACCGAAACTCTACTGGGATCTACTGGTACGGGTAGATCTATACGTACATAGTACTTCTTGAACCTGCCGCTCCTATGAGTAACCCTTAGAGAGCTGAAATCCAGCATACGCTGGAGGTTAGCTTCTATCTCTACGGTATTCTCATCTACGAACCTTATACGAGCACTCTCACTATCAGCACAAGGTATATCGACTGTTATCACAACCTCTCTAGGCTCTACGTAGACGTTAGCTAACGGTTCTATAGCTTCTGATGATGGATGCCAGAGCCTCCTCTCCTCCACCTCTGCTAGATAATCCCCTACGATCTTCTCCAACCTATCCATATACTCCTCGATTATATCCGTCAATCTTTTACGCCTACTCATACGCTACACCCCCTTCTATACGTGGAGCGGGGGTATATCATACTCTTGCCCTTTCCTCATCTTAGCAAGCTCAGCTTCAGTCCTCTTCATAAGATCTCTAGCAGCTAGCCTTATCTCCTCACCCTTCTCCCTAAGCTCGACTAGATCTATATCTAACCCTACAAGCTTACCGAGCTCCTCTAGAACCGAAGCCGCAGCATCTGGATCCGGATAGTTGAAGAAGCTTTGAGCTAGAAGCCCTATAGCCGTTAACCCGTATAACGGTGCAAGCCTCATCATAGATGCGTACGGCCCGACTAGGTAGCCTCTATCGAGTATCTCCATACCCCTA
>JAWCGL010000059.1:0-6921 GCA_038857155.1 Bathyarchaeia archaeon | reverse complement strand
TAAACGGTATACTTCGAATTCAAGCCTTTCATCTCTTATAAGGGCTACGTGTATATCTGGAGGTACGCCTACAGCTTCGGCTGCATCTAGAGAGTTCTCTACGAACTCCCTTATCGATGTATATATGGCTCTAGCCGGGTTGGTGAAGCCTACTATCTCCCTATGCCTATAGAAGAACTCTGATGGAGATATTTCCCTGAACTCCTGTCCACTCATACCAGGCTTTAACGTAGCTCTAATCGATGATAAACAGGGATATAAGAAGTTTACATATATATCAGCCTAATTCTGGTGTACGCCAAAACTCGAGCTCCATCCTCTTTATCCTACGCCTCTCTCTGAATAGATACTTGAACACGGTGCTATGCTGCCTCCCCTCCAATAGCATCCTTATAGCCTGTCTAGCAACTTCGAACCCGTCTCCGGAACCTATTACCGCTATAGTTTTAAGCTCATCAGATACGGATATATAGCAGCTGGTAAGCTCCTCTATAAGCGAACGTATCTTACCATCCCTACCTATCACACGTCCTAGGAGCCTCTCTACATGCGTACCCTCGACGCCTAGATCCTTCTCTAGATCTATAACTTCAAACAACACATCCTCTTTAGCTAGGGAGAAGGCTTTCTCAGGAGAGAAGCCTAAACCTATAGCGTAGACTATATTCTTAGCGGTGATCATATCGGATACAGGCTTGGAGCCTTCATCCAACACTATCTCCACACCGCCTGAGTTGCCGTCTATATACAGCTTCACACCAAACTCGGATTCTATCCTCTGCTTAACCGATCCAGCTTTACCGATCAGAACACCTACCCTACTAGGAGGGATCCTGATAAAGGTTCTATGAATCACGGTATCCCACCACTTAGTATACGGTTAGCTAGCTCCTCCTCATCCTCAAGATCTAAACCGAATCTAGAGAAGAAGACGTTTATATTCTTTAGATCCCTTAGAAGGATCGTATAGGCACTCGGATGCCCTATAGATAGAGCTTGGGATAGATCGAATATGATAGGCTCGCTTCTCCAGACCATGATATTATACTCGCTAAGATCTCCATGGACAATCCCAGCTTTAACCCATAGAAGACCTATACTCGATAGAATCCTTCTATAGGTAGCTTCAGGGTTATCCAGTATAGAATCCTTCAATAACGGTGCGGGTACGCCATCCTCACCTATAAACTCCATGACGAGTATATTCTCCCTTACGACTATAGGTTTAGGTACACGTACACCTGCATCGTAGGCTTGCTCCAGATTCTTAAACTCTTTAGAAGCCCAAAGCTTAACTAGAGACCTAACATCACGCTTCACCTTCTGAAACCTCGGATCACCCTCTATATATCTAAGCATGGATTTACGTCCGAAAGCCGATGTCACCGTAAGATAGATCTTAACAGCCAGATCCTCCCCTCTCCTATTCTTAGCCCAGTATATCCTAGATTCTTTACCCGAACTAACCGCGCCGTATACCTTGTATATATACCCTTGCCTCATAAGCCTATACAAATTCATAAGCGTAACCCTATCGAAAACCTCTTCTAATACCGCCTCCTCCTCATCTCTATCTCTCACCAGATATCGATCCCTCTCCTCTAACCTACGCTGCCTACGCTCAAGCTCCTCAGGCTCTTCTCCAGGCATAACTTCCTAAACGATTATAGGATGATGCAGCTCATAACAGTTTCTAAATCGCGAGAACCTAGCATAGCATTCAGAGTAGACCAACATCTAGGAGAATATACGGGGAAGCTCCTAAACCTCTAGACTCTTTATATAACCGTTCCTCTTAAGCCATTCTATATGGTTATCCGGGTACCTCCAGAGTATAGTTCCGCGTGTCTCCTTCTGAAACTCCCAAGGCTCCACTAGAACTACATCCCCCTCCTTAATCCATATCCTACGCTTTATCTTACCTCTTATACGGCATAGTCTAAGGTAGCCGTCGTCGCATCTAACATACAGCTTATCATCCCCTAGGAACTTCTCTACCACTCCTACCATCTGACCTGAGCTTGGAATCACTAGATCTTTAAGCTCCTCCTCGCTTATAACCTTCTTCTTCCCCACACCTAAACCCCCGATCAGATATAGAATCGGAAGCTCCTTATAAACCAATATATCCGACCGAAAGGTTGAAATTATAGTTGTAATACTCCTTTTAACCGTCCATCCTTTTCTGAGATGGAGTAGGACTGGGTATGTTCAAGATCTACGAGATAGAGGATATAGCTAGGATACCGCCATCACTCTTCGGTAAAGATCTTAGGAGAGCAGCTAAAGAGATCTTAGAGGAGAAGTATCTACACCTCGTTAACGAGGAATTCGGGTATATCGTAGCTATATTCGATGTAGAGGTTGATACGAGAGGGAAGCTTATAATCGGAGATGGCGCTACATACCATAAGGTTAGGTTTAAAGCCGTATCCTTCTACCCGTCGCTTCAAGAGATCATAGAGGGTGATGTAGTCGATATACAGGAGTTCGGAGCTTTCGTAAGACTCGGACCTATAGATGCCTTCATCCATGTATCCCAGATAGCGGACGACTATATAGTCTACGATGAAACTCAACCTGCGTTCATATGTAAGAAGACTCGCAGAGTTCTACGTAGAGGAGATGTAGTTAGAGCTAGGGTTATAGCTATCAGTTTATCTAGTGCGACTAAGAGTAGGGTTGGCCTAACTATGAGGCAGCCGTTCCTAGGTAAACTCGAATGGGTGTTGGAGGATTTGAAGAAGATTGAGGAGGCTAAAGCTAGCGGTTAAGGTGCATCGATCATGGTGGAGATGGCTTGCCGTAGTTGTAAGCAGATATTCGATATACCTAAAGGCGTACCGCCCATATGCCCTAACTGTAAGACGCCTACGCTTACAACCGAATGGACAGGCTTAGTCGTTATACTGGATCCTGAGGATAGCATAATAGCTAGGGAGCTTGGAGTCGCCAAGCCTGGTAGATACGCTATAAGGGTTGGACGTTAGCTTTTTATCGATCAGATGCATACTAGCTCATCTAGGAATCTTTGAGAAGATTATCGACCGGTATACCTGAGCTAGATAAGCTGATAGCCGGGGGTATACCTGAAGGTTTCTTTGTAGCTCTAACAGGGGAGCCTGGCACAGGTAAGACGATACTATGCATGCATTTCGTATCTCAAGGTCTCAGAGAGAGCGAGGGATGTATATATGTTACGACCGAGGAGGATAGAAACTCTATAATCGGTCAAGCTGGGCAGTTCAACCTAGGATTCGAGGATGGGGTGAAAAAGGGTAGGCTTATAATAATCGATGCGTTAACAGGCTCAGGGGATTGGAGTATAGATACGCTAGATGTAGAGAAGCTTGTATCGAAGATTATAGAAGCGAAGAGGACGTTAGGCTATGGTCATGCTAGGCTCGTTATAGATAGCCTCTCAGCATTCTGGCTCGATAAACCCTCTATGGCTAGGAGATACTCGTATAGCATTAAACGGATACTATCCAGATGGAATCTAACGATACTAGCTACATCTCAATACGCGATAACCACTGCGGATGCATTCGGATTCGGCGTAGAGCATATAGCCGATGGTATAATAAGGTTTAGGAGGGTTGTGAGGGGAGGGATACTCCACAGGTATCTAATCGTAGAGAAGATGAGGCAAACCCCTCACAGCCTATACATGTATGAGGTAACGATCGTAGACGGAAAGGGGTTAACGCTACTCAGACCTACTACAGCTAGGATAGAGGATGTAGCTATACCTGAAGCCGTTAGGGATATGGTTAGAAGATCTCAGGAGAGAGCTGAACGTGAAGTCATCTAGAGTACGCCGCTTTAGCTAACGAGGCTTTAAAGGGCTGCCATTACTAGGAAGAGTGGTAGCCCTCAACCTAGTTTAGCTAAGCTTTATGGCATGCAGCATAATGGTCTTCTCCTATCTTCGTTAGCAGCGGTTCCTCGGCTTCGCATACTTTCTCTCTGAACGGGCATCTAGGGTGGAACCTGCATCCTGGGGGCGGGTTTATCGGGCTGGGTACTTCACCTTTAAGCTCTATATGTCTACGTCTTGCTTTAGGATCGGGTATAGGTATCGCTGAGAGTAGGGCTATCGTGTAAGGGTGTTTAGGGTTTGAGAATATCTCCTCTTTAGATCCTAACTCTACTATCCTCCCTAGATACATTATCGCTACCGCATCCGAGATATACTTGGATATAGCTAGATCATGCGTTATGAAGAGATAGGTTAGATTCAATTCCTCCTGTAACTGCTTCATAAGCTCTAGTATTTTAGCCCTGATGGAGACGTCGATCATAGAGATAGGCTCGTCTGCTACTATAAACTCAGGTTTAACTATCATAGCTCTAGCTATCGCAGCTCTCTGCCTCTGCCCTCCGCTCAGCTCATGTGGGTATGCATCGTAGAATTTCTCAGCAGGCTCCAACCCAACTCTATCGAGCATATCGAGGACAAGTCTCCTCTTCTCCCTACCTTCAGCTATACCATGGATCTCGAGCGGATGGCCTACAGCGTCACCTATCCTCATACGCGGGTTTAGAGACGCGTAGGGATCCTGAAACACTATCTGTATACTCCTCCGAAGCCTTCTAAGACCCTCCCCCTTCAGGGAAGTTATATCCTCCCCTTTGAAGATTATCCGCCCTTCTGTAGGGTCTATCAGTCTTACGATAAGCCTTCCGGTTGTAGTTTTACCACATCCACTCTCACCTGCTAGAGAGAATACTTCCCCTTTCTTCACCTCGAAATCTATCCCATCGACTGCTCTAACATACTCAACCTTCCTAGCTATTAGCCTCTCTATGAAGCTTTTCTGCACAGGAAAATACTTCTTTAAACCTACCACCTTAAGCAATGTTTCAACACCTATACGTAGTACAGCTTATAAGCTATCCTCCTTCTACATACCTGAAGCATCTTACAAAACCTCTACTCCTGACTTCCAACGTAGGCGGCTCCCTCTCCCTACACAGAGTCTTAGCGTACGGGCATCTAGGGTGGAACCTGCATCCTGGAGGTGGATCTAAAAGGTCCGGTGGTGTTCCTGGGATGTATCTCAGCTTCTGATCTGAGAGCTGGATGTTAGGTACAGCTTTCAGAAGGGCTTCTGCATATGGGTGTAGAGGCTCCTCGAAGAATGATCTCGTATCGCTATACTCTACAAGGTGGCCTGCATACATCAAGGCTATCCTATCAGCTATCTCTGAGACTATGCTTATATCGTGGGTTATCAGGATCATACCCATACCGTAAGCCTCCTTCAGCCTCTTCATCAATTCTAAAATCTGACGCTGGACTATAACGTCGAGCGCTGAGGTAGGCTCGTCGGCTATGACTAGATCGGGTTTGAGAGCTAATGCTAAGGCTATCATAGCCCTCTGCCTCATCCCTCCGCTGAATTGATGAGGATAATCGTTAAACCTTTCAGGTAGTATACCTACATCTTCGAGTAGGGCGTATGCTCTCCTGATAGCCTCTCCACGATCAGCGTCTCCATGGGCTAATATCGTTTCGACGATATGATCTCCGATCTTCATGAGAGGGTTCAACGAGGTTGCCGGATCCTGGAAGACCATCGATATACGTTTCCCTCTAATCCTACGCATCTCATTCTCGCCGAGTTCTACGAGGTCCAACCCATCGAATAGTATTCTTCCACCTACTATCCTTCCGGGTGGGGGGATCAGCTTCAGGATGGATAGACCTAGAGTCGATTTACCCGATCCCGATTCCCCTACCAACCCTACCGTTTCACCCCTATACATATGGAGGTCAACCCCATCCACCGCCCTAACCACTCCATCCATAGCGTAGTAGTATACCTTTAGATTCTCCAACCTGAGTAATTCCCGATCCGTAATATTCACCTCCTACCTAGTTTAGGGTTTAGGATCTCGGTAAGACCCTCCCCGAATAAACTGAAACCTAGTGTTAGAAGGACTATCATCAAACCTGGGAAGGTGCTAGGCCACCATATCTTAGAAGTGAGGTAGGGGTACCCCATCCTTAAATCGAAGCCCCAATCCGGTGTAGGCGCTGTTATCCCTAAACCGATGAAGCTTAAAGCTGCGGCTGTTAACACAGCGTCCGCTGCGTTTAACGATAGGATTATGGGTAGGGATGGTATGACGTTAGGGAATATGTAGCTGAATATGATCGACCTGCCTTTCGCGCCTATAGCTCTCGCAGCTTCTACGAAAAGGCTTTCCTTAATCGATAGCGTTTCGCTCCTTATCATACGGAAGTATGTCGGTATATAGACTACCGTTAGCGATGTAGCCATCGGCATCTCACCTGGACCTTGCATTACAGCTAGAGCTATCGCTAGAACCAAGCCTGGGAATGCGTATAGACTATCCATGAGGAGCGAGATGAGGCTATCGAGTTTACCGCCTAGATATCCTGATGTAAGTCCTAGGGGTACACCTATGAGGAAGGATAGAGTCATCGATATCAGCGTGATACGTATAACTACCCTCGTACCGTATATGATCCTGCTTAGTATATCCCTCCCAAGACCGTCTGTACCCATAGGGAATCTGAGACTCGGCTCGGTGAGGGGATCCCCAACCCTCCTAATAGGATCGTAGGGCGCTATGTAGGGGGCTAATACTGCGATCATTACGAAGAAGGATATTATAGCGAACCCTGTAAAGGTGAAGTAGTACTTCAACCCCTTTCTAACTCTAAGCTTCCTGAGACCGGAGGAGATCAGCTTCGAAAGAAGAGCGGCCATCTTAACCCCCTAGTAACGGATCCTAGGATCTATATAGACGTATAGCAGGTCTACTATCAAGCTGACGAGGACTACTAGAAGCGCGAAGAATACTATGGTTCCCTGAACCGTTGTAAAGTCTCTGTAGAGTATCCTCTCCGCTAGGAATGTACCCATACCAGGCCATGAAAACGTCGTC
>JAWCGL010000058.1:0-6927 GCA_038857155.1 Bathyarchaeia archaeon | reverse complement strand
ATCCACCCGGCTACAGGCTGCCCATATAGATGCGTATACTGCTATGTATCCGATATGGGGTTTACAGATTTCAAACCCTACCCTCTAACGGGTTTAAAACTAGCTTTAGCGTTAGCATCAAACCCTTACGTAGCTCCTGGACCTAGCGGTTCTCTCGCAGCGTTCGGCTCAGTCACAGAGCCTCTCCTCAAACCTATAAGGGGTAGGACGTTAGATTACCTGGATTGCATCACGAGGTTTCTCGATCTGTCGTGCCAAATATCGACTAAAGAGTATGTATCTAGGGAGCTAGCTCTAGAGTTGAAGAATATCGATCCAGAATTAAGCGTCCTCGTAACTATAGTAACTATCGATCGATATCCACTGTTTGAGCCGTTAGCTCCACCTCCCCATCTGAGATTCGAATCTATAGAGAATCTCTCATCCGAGAGGATGCATACGACCCTCTTCCTTAGACCAGCTATCCCAGGTATTTCGGATAGAGAGGCGTATAGGATAATATCCACGGCTCTAGATCGCGGTGCTAGAGGGGTTATCGTAGGATCTTTAAGGGTAACTAGCGGGATTATAGATAGGCTTAGAGCGGTAGGCGTGAATATACAGATAGATCGTAGCAAGCTTAGGAAGAGCTTTCAGCTCCCTACTGGTATCGATACGAAGAATAGGATAGTGAAGACTGCTAGAGAGCTTGATGCTAGGGTATATCCTTCAGCATGCTCTGCTAACGTGGATGCTCACGGCGAAGCCTGCATGGTCTGCTCCTATGGTCCCTGCGGTAATCTAAATCGTGTACCGGATGTAAGCGATTCTAGCGTCGATGACTTCCTAGATGCGATCGGTTTAAACGCCGAATATTTGGAGGTGGGTGATCGTAGCATCGTATTAAACTTCGATAGAGATGTAGAGGTGCCTAGCTGGATAAAGCATTTCATAGAGGCTACGGCTAGACGGAGGGTTTTTATCCGTAGAATCGGCTAGATATGATCGTATAGATCTTTCAGTTTGACCCATAATTCGTAGAATCTATCCCTCCCCGCTCTATACACCCCTGTAAGCATCGGATCTGGATCGACTATACCCACGACTCTGAGGAAACGCTTCATAGCTTCCTCAGAGGTTTCGCATAACCCTACCTTAAGTACGACCGGTATCAACGCACCTACGCATACCTTCTCCTCCATAACCCTAACCCTCTTCTCGTATACTGATGCCCGTATCCTATTCCAGAATCCACTCCTACTACCACCACCGGTTATACGTACTTCGCTTATCGTCGAATCGAAAAGCTTCTCCATAAGATCTATGTAGAAGTATTCGAGGAACGCTATCGATACAAGCATGGATCTAACGATCCTACCCACCACAACCTCTCTAGCTTCAGATGTAGGCCATAAACCTAGTATCGATGCGGCTAGCTTAGGATCGTCGAACGGGCTTCTATCACCCTGCGGGAAGAATAGGTATTCCGATCCAGCATCCGATAGCTCAGCTAGACGGTACGCTTCACCTACATCTAAACCTAGGATCTTCTCTATAAACCAGTCTACGAAGCCGCCTGTTACCGGCGCTGCTCCGGCTAGATACCCCTCTACAGGATGCTTATGATAGTAGAGCGCCGGATGTATTCTCATAGTTCTAGTAACGTATTTCGGAACGGTGGTGGATCCACAGCCTATCGAGAAATCCCCTGGAGATATACATCCAGAAGCTAGAGCTGATGCGTTTCCATCAGTCATCCCATGGTAGACCTTCGCACCGTATAATCCAAGCTCATCTGCAAGCCTACTTCTAGCTACACCAGCGTAATCCCCGCATCCTACTATCCTAGGCATTAGATCTAGACCCACACCGGCTTCATCGAATAGGGGTTCAAACCAGCATGGAGGATCAACCGTTATATCCTCCCCAAATTTTAAAGCGTTGGTATGATCGATCTCCAGATCCTCCCATACAGAGCCTTCGGGTATGATCAGCCTATAGGTTAACCATGTAGTAGGTGGGAGTATCCATCTAGCTATACGGAATTTACCCGGCTCCCGCTTCATAAGCCTTACAATCCTTGGAAGCGGGGAGGTAGCAGAGATAGCTATACCCCTCCTCCCTATCTCGATAGCGGAAGGCTTAGATCCGATCTCATCGTATTCCTCTACAGCTTTCTCATAGTACATGGATGGAGGAAGTAAAGGCTCACCATACCTATCTACTACGATGAAGCTTCCAGAAGTACTATCTACGACTACAGCCTTCTCCTCCGTAGACTCTCTAACGTTAGGCATAGCTTCCTTCAAAGCATCGATCCATCCAACGGTATCCTGAGCTTTTATCCTAGCGGACCCGTAAGCCTTCATAGAGCCTTCACTACTATAGGCTTCAACCCTCACACCGGTAGTACCTAGATCTATAGAGATTAGAAGCATACCGGTGACCTGTATTAGAAATCCGCCAGTAGGGTTATTATAGTTTTAGCGTAATCGATACTAAGCTACACGCTAGCATGCCGAGAAGATGCAAACGCTCCATATATGCGACTGCAGAAGGCGATCCTTCGGCTTATCACATACATGCATCCGGATAGCCTTAGTGTTAATCCTTATCTACTCCAGATATCTATCATTAGGCTAGGTACTAGATCGATGTCTATAGCGGATCTTGGTAGAAGTTTATTCGAAGCGTTGAAGAAGATTGCTGGTCGCCCATCTATAGATAAGGAGGCGGTTAAAGAGCTATGTAACGATCTTGTTAGAGCTCTTTTGAAGGCAGACGTTAATCTAAAGCTGGTATTGGATCTTAGTAAGAGGGTTGAGTCTAGGGCTTTAAACGAAGATCTACCTGTAGGCTTTACACGTAGGGAGCATATAATCAAGATAGTCTATGAAGAGATAGTGAAGCTATTAGGCGGAGAGAAGCCTTTCATACCGATACCTAAACCCGGTCGTTTGAATACGATGATGCTGGTAGGTATCCAGGGGTCTGGTAAGACTACTACGGCGGCTAAGCTTGCTAGGTTCTACCTACAGAGAGGGTTTAAGGTAGGCCTCGTATGCGCCGATACCTATAGACCTGGAGCATACCATCAGCTGATGCAGCTAGCTAAAGATGTAGGCGTATACTTCTACGGGGACCCAAATTCGAAGGATCCCATCGAGATAGTAGAGAACGGTATACGTGAACTTAAACGTAGGGGTATAGATCTAGCCATAATAGATACCGCTGGTAGACATAAGGATGAAAGTACGCTGATGGAGGAGGCGAAGCTTTTATACGAGAAGATCAAGCCGGATTTCGTAGGTCTCATCCTAGATGGGACTATAGGTCAGCAAGCAGCTATTCAAGCTGAAGCTTTCAAGAAGGTTTGCGATGTAGGCTTCGTAATCGTGACGAAGCTCGATGGATCTAGTAAGGGTGGAGGAGCTCTTTCAGCCGTAGCTGCAACCAGTGCTCCGATAGCTTTCGTAGGTTTAGGGGAGAAAATGGGGGATCTAGAGGAGTTCGATCCAGCTAGATTCGTCGCTAGACTCCTCGGGCTTGGGGATATAAGAGGGTTGATAGAGAAGGCTAGAGAGGCTGAGGTGGAGGTATCTAGACGTAAAGCTTCGGCTATGCTATACGGGAGGTTCACGTTGAAAGATTTCTACGAGCAGATCGAAACTTCGAGAAAGCTTGGGCCTCTGAGTAAGCTTCTATCCCTAATACCGGGGTTGGCATACCGAATCCCGGAGGAGGAGGTGGAGGAGATGGAGAGGAACATCGATAAATGGAGAGCTATACTTCAGTCGATGAAGAGAGAGGAGATGGAGAACCCCAAGATCATAAATCTATCTAGGATTAGAAGGATCGCTAGAGGAGCTGGGGTGATGGAGAGCGATGTGAAGGAGTTACTGAGAAGGTATGAGGATGCTAGGAGGATACTTAAAGCTATGAGGGGTAGACGCCTACCTATCCATAGGTTTAAGGATTTAGGATCTTAGGTATATTCTCGATGTACGGCGGTCTCACTATACCCTTCTCGGTTATTATAGCCGTTATAAGCTCACCTGGGGTAATATCGAAGGCTGGGTTCAACGCTTCGACGCCATCGGGAGCTATCCTCACCCCGCTGATCTCTAGAACCTCATCCTGGCTTCTATATTCTATCGGTATGCCATCTCCACTTCTAATACCCGGATCTATAGTAGATGTAGGCGCCGCTATGTAGAACGGTATGTTATGTCTTCTAGCTAGTACCGCTATAGTATAAGTTCCGATCTTATTCGCGGTATCCCCGTTTAGGGCTATCCGATCGGCGCCTACTATAACCTTATCGATATAACCTCTAGACATGATGAAGCCGACCATACCGTCCGTGATCAAAGTCACAGGTATACCTTCGCTTAAAAGCTCGAAAGCTGTGAGTCTAGCTCCCTGCAGTTTAGGTCTAGTCTCCGTAGCGTATACTTTAACACTCTTACCAGCTGCTATAGCGCTTCTAATAACACCTAGAGCAGTACCCCAACCTGCAGTAGCTAGAGCGCCTGCGTTACAATGCGTTAGTATCCTATCCCCATCTTCGATAAGCTTCTCCCCATAGAATCCTATACGTCTATTAGCTTCGATATCCTCCTCCTCCATCCTTATAGCTTCGCTTAAAGCGATCCTCCTAGCTTCATCTACGCTACATGCTTCGAGAATACGGTTTCTAACCCTATCTAAAGCCCAGAATAAGTTGTACGCAGTAGGCCTTGTACCCCTTAGTAGCCTGTAAGCCTTTTCAAGCTCGCGTTTAAGTTCTTCTAGATCCTCAGTCTGGCATCCAGCTATCGATAGAGCTAAACCGTAAGCTGCGGCTACACCTATAGCCGGGGCTCCGCGGATCCTCATCCTCGCTATACAATCTGCTACATCCTCCGCAGATCTACACTCGATATACTCCATCCTACTGGGTAGGAGGCTCTGATCCAGTATGTAGAGGGATTCACCCTTCAGGAAAAGCGTCTTCACAGTCTTCATAGGAGATCTAATATACTACCTGTGAAGATTAGTACTCTTAATAGTTTTGGATGGGGAATCTGGTTGTTATGGTTAAAGCTAGGTTGAAAGGCTTCGAAACGGTAGTCGAGGATGGCCAGGAGGCTGTAGGCTTCCTCGTAGATAAAGGCTACGGTAGACTCGAAAATGAACGGCTTACGCTATCACCAGTAGAAGCCTTATACCTCGTCTCTGAGGGTAGGATCGAGGTTCTAGATGAGAGAGATTCCAACCTAAGCGTGGATCAGCTTCTATCGATATTCCTATCGTACGATCCAGATATCTGGATTAAGTACCTGGTTTACAGAGATCTTAGGAGTAAAGGGTATATCGTTAAGGAGGGGGTTGGATTTGGATGCGATTTCAGGGTCTATAGGAGGGGGGGTTATGGTAAGGAGGCGGCTAGATTCCTCATCTTCACGCTACCCGAGGGGAGGAGCTATAAGCTTAGCGAGCTTGAAGATATAGCCTCCAAAACTAAGAAGCTCGGTAAAGATCTTATACTCGCTATAATAGATAGGAGGGGGGATGTCGTATACTATAGCTTAAACCTTATACCTTCAAGGTTTAAAGCCGATAGGGAGGTCGAAGAGGAGCTATGAAGATGAATCCTCCGAGAGGTATGAAGGACTTTCTACCCGAGGATTTAGCTAAGAGGCGTTACGTCGAGGATTGTATAAGGAAGCTGTTCAAACTCTACGGGTACGATGAGGTTGAGACGCCGACGTTAGAAAGCTACGAGCTACTAGCCGCTAAGGTTGGGGAGGAAACTAGACGTTCGATGTATATAGTCGAAGATCTTAAGGGTAGGAGGTATGCGCTTAGACCTGAAGGTACCTCCCCGATAGCTAGGCTAGTGGTATCTAGGCTTAAAACCCATCCTAAACCTATAAGGCTCGGCTACATATGGGATTTCTACAGGTATGATGAGCCTCAATTCGCTAGATATAGACGGTTCTATCAAGGGGGCTTCGAGCTTATAGGAGCATCTACCGTTGAAGCGGATGTAGAGATACTCAGTATAGCCGTACACCTATTCCGTATGCTGAATATACCCGGCTTCTACCTAAAGATGAACCATGTAGGTATAATTAGATCGCTCCTCTCATACTACGGGTACGGCGAGGATGTACAGAACCGCATACTATCTCTAGCGGATAAGAAGCAGTACGATAAGCTGATAGAATTCCTCGTAGATCTTAAAGCAGCGGATACACTAGTAAACATCGTCTCAGAGGTTATCAAGCTTAAAGGCTTCGATACGCAGACTGTAGTGGATAGAGCTAGAATACTGTTGAGAGATTATAGCGAAGCTCTAAGATCGTTGGAGAGGCTCGAATCTGTAGTGAACCTTATCTTGAAGGTGAACGGCGATGTTAGAATACTGCTAGATCTAGGCTTCGGTAGAGGCCTCGAATACTATACAGGAGTGATATTCGAGGTATTCGTAGAAGGGGTCGATATAGCTTTAGCAGGCGGTGGGCGGTACGATAAGCTTATAGAGTTCTACGGTGGGGATCCTACCCCTGCTGTAGGATTCTCACCTGGGATCGATAGGATAGTATCTGTGATGGAGAAGCTAGGCATCCTGCCAAGTATCGATCATGAGAAGCTACTCTTGATAGCACCAGCTTCCGATCGATACGGCGGGGAGGCGTTAAAAGTCTCGTATCAGGTTAGATCGAAGGGAATACCAGCCGTAACAGAGGTGAATATACGTAGATTGAAAGATTCTCTATCGTACGCGGATAAGATGAAGTTTAGATATGTAGCGATAATAGGGGAGGAGTATAGGGATGGCTTAGTAGTTTTAAGGGATATGAAGGCGAGAAGCCAGTTATCGGTCACACTAGATAAGCTGATCGAGATACTAGAGGGATGCACTCGTATGTAGAGGCTAAGTTGTACACTTCAACCCCGATG
>JAWCGL010000057.1:0-7120 GCA_038857155.1 Bathyarchaeia archaeon | reverse complement strand
GCGAGTATACCTAGAGTGATAAGGGATATTAGGATGATAGTACCTAGAGGTATAGAGGTTAGTGCTACTATAGGTGATCTACCTAATCTACCCGGTACGGCTTCGTTAGCTGCCCGTGGCGCGGCTACTATAGGTATAAATTATGTTAAGGCAGGCTTATACGGTGTATCGAGGGTTAGAGATGGGTTGAAACTTGCTAGGGAGATATGTATAGCTGTGAGGGAGGTTTCCTCTGATACTAGGATAGTTCTAGTAGGCTATGCGGATTACGCTAGGATAAGATCATTAGAGCCTATGAAGATAGTTGATATCGCAGCGGATGCCGGTGCTGACGGGGTGATGATAGATGTGAAGACTAAGGGTGGGAATAATGTATTCGACTACTTGGATACGAGTTATCTTACCTCATTCGCTGATAAAGCTTCATCTAGAGGGTTGATTAAAGCATTAGCAGGCGGGTTGAAGCTAGATGATATAGATAGGGTGTTTAAGCTAGGCTTCGATGTGGTAGGAGTACGTAGAGCTGTATGTAGTGTAGGCGATTGGGTTAAGAGCCGTCTAGATGAGACTAAACTCTCGATACTCGTAGAGAAGGTTAGACGGTTTAATAGTATGTGAAGACTAGCTCGATACTCTTCTAACCCTTACGGCTGTACCGTAAGCTGTCACAACTATGAAACCTTCTAGTATCTCGGTAGTTTCGAAATCTATCGATAATACAGCGTTAGCACCCATACTCGCAGCTCTTCTCTTCAAATCTTCTAGAGCCTCCATACGAGCTTTATCCAGCTCCTCTAGGTATGCTGAACCTCTACCACCTACGATCGCTTCTATACCTGAGATAAACCTACCGAGCATACCCCTAGTTCTAACGCTTATACCCCATACAAGTCCTAAAACTGCTTCAACCTCGTACCCCGGGATCCACTGAGTTGTAACAGTTATTACATCACTCTGCATGAACCGTTACACCTATACGATCCTATTTTAAATCGATTTATAAGCGTTAACGTTTAGCTTTAGAAATTAAAAAATAGTTTGATTAGCAATATATACTTTACATCGATCTAGCCCTATTATGCTTAAAGGCTTCGACTACGAGATATAGCGATGATCTATGAGCGAGGATATACTCAGGGAAGGTCTTAGAGTAGGAAGCGTATTCAAGAATGAGCATACACTAGATCTATCGTATATACCTCCACGCCTACCCCATAGGGAGCATGAATACAGGATTCTAACTAGGATATTCCGCTCGTTAGTAAGTGAGCCTGGAAGCATGGCTTCTAAAGTTACTATCGTAGGTTCGACTGGTGTAGGTAAGACTGTGCTAGCACGTAAATTTTGCAGCGATCTCGAGAAGATATGTATCGATAAGGGTATAAGACTCAATTCAGTGTATATTAACGCTCAGGAATTTCGAGGTAGCCCGCATACGATCCTAACTACGGTGGCATCGAGGATCATACCGGATATACCGTCTAGAGGCTTCTCCTTCGAAGAGATACTATCATTCTTATTGAAGGCTTTAGATGATAACGACTGCTATCTTCTATTAACGCTAGATGAGGTGGAGGCTCTACTCACATCGAAGGGTGTGAAGCTTCTGATCAGTCTTTCGAGATTATACGAGATGTCTATGGGATCTAAGCAGAGAGTACACCTAATTCTCATCGTGAGAGATATCGAAGCCCTACGTAACAATCTAAGTACACCTATACTAGAAACTCTCCAAGGCTATGTTCTAGATCTACACAGCTATACTAGGAGCGAGGTATATGATATCGTAAAGTATAGGGCAGATCTAGCTTTCAAATATGGAGCTATATCTGATGAAGCTTTAAGACTCGTAACGGATATATGCTCATCATCTGGTAATATACGATGGGCTGTCGAACTCCTACTTAAAGCTGGAAGGTATGCTGATAGTGTAGGCTCTAGGATCGTCCTACCGATCCATATACGTGCAATCCAGCAATCCGTAGTATACAGTATCATACCTGTCAGGGATAATATAAGGAATCTAGCAGATCACGAGCTACTCCTACTACTAGCTGTAGCACGTATATCCCAGTTTTCACCTGAAGAGGCATACTTCCCGACTGGGAGGGTAGAAGAAGCATATAGAGTTGTATGTGAAGAATACGGTGTAGAGCCTAAGAAGCATACTCAGATTTGGAACTACATGAAGACTCTATCCATCGCTGGATTAATAGAGGTGAAGCCTTCTAGCGTAGGCTATAGGGGTAAGACTACGCTTATAGGTCTACCAGTACAACCTGAGGTTATAGCTAGATCTATAGAGGATGAATTATCTAGACGAAACTTTAAAGCTATGTTTTAGGTTAAAATATCTCCTACATCACCTACACCTATACCCATTATATATGATAAAGCTCTAAGCAATATCCTTATCGAATGTATGTAATCCTCCACCTCTATCCATTCGATATTCCTATGCGATAATCTAGGATTACCAGGCCCGTACGCTACAGATATGGCTCCAGTTCTATTAGCGTATATATTCATATCGCTCGTCCCACTCTTCTTGATAAGCCTAGGTTCAACACCTAGCTCGGATTTCACAGCTTTACGAAAGGCTTCCACTAGTGTAGAATCGGCTTCTCCTTCGTATGGAGGGGTTAAATCTGATACCTCCACCTTTAGCCTACTCCTCCTATATTTGCTAGCAGTATTTAGAGCTTCCTGCTTTACGATCTCTAAGATGGATTGAGGAGTAGCCCCTGGGGGAAGCCTTACATCGAGGTAGGCTTCTGAATCTGATGGTATAACGTTCGCTGCTACACCACCCTTAACCATCGTTAAAGACACGCTATACCTATAGAATCTATCATCAGAGATAGATAAACCCTCGATCCTCTCCTTTATAGACTTGTATGCTTCGAATATGAGTTCTAGAGGGTTATCGTATAGCCACGGAGCCGATGCATGTCCACCAACGCTTTTAGCCGTTAATTTTACATGCATACTACCTTTGTAACCGATAGTGATACTGGAGGATCCGCTAGGTTCGCCGAATATAGCGTAATCTGCATAGATACCATCATCTATAATCCTAGATATACCTTTACTCTCTCCTTCCTCATCTACTACGCATGCAAGTATGATCGTACCGCTGAAGCTATACCTGGATGCTATTATGAAGGAGGATATCATGGATGCTAGAGGCCCCTTAGCATCGACAGCTCCTCTACCATATATACGTGTACCCCTAGTCCTGATAGGTATATAGCCTGGTATAGTATCCATATGGCCGCATAAGAGTATTCTAGGATCACCGCATCCTATGGTAGATACTACGTTACCGATGGAGTCGATCTTAGCATTCACTCCGTAACTTGTTAATACGCTATGGATGAAATTAGCTAGCTCGCTTTCATAACCAGTGGGTGAATATATGCTTATCATGCGGGAGAGGAGATCCACAGCTTCCCTACGAGTATAGTCTCCCATAGCATCTACATCCTCCAAGCCTAGGTAATCTACCGTTCTAGAACAGTCCCTGTTAATCCTTCTAAAGCTTTGAGGAGTGGGGAATCGCCTTTACCAGAGCATATATGTACTCTCCCTACACCCATCGCTAATGCTTCTATAGATGCGTAGATCTTAGTTATCATACCCGGCCCTATATCCTTAAGCGCAGCCTTAGCTTCATCTAGACTCAACTTACTGATAGGCTTACCTTTAACGTATACAGCATCCACATCCGTCGTTAGGATAAGCCTATCCGCTTTCATAGCGCCAGCGATATAAGCTGCAGCTCTATCTCCGTCAACGTTGAGCATTTCGCCCTCAGTCCCTAAAGCTATAGGTGCGATTACAGGTATGTAGCCTAGATTCAATAGATACTCTAGTATACGAGTATCGACGGATACTATCCTCCCAGTATACCCACCTTCTATAACTCTTTTACGACCTCTCTCATCGATTATGATAAGCTTCTTCTTCCTCTCAGCCTTCAATATCCCTCCATCCACTCCTGAAAGACCTATAGCATTCAATCCTCTACTCCTAAGGTATGCTACAAGCTCTTTGTTAACCTTCCCAGCCATAACCATAACGTATATCTCTAGAGTTTCTAGATCCGTGTATCTACTCCTAAATCCTTCAGGTGATGTTACGAAGATAGGCTTCTTACCCATACGCTCACATACATGAGTTACATCCCTTCCTCCTCCATGAACTATAACTAAGCTATGCTCTGAAGCTATCCTCTCTATATCTGAGGCTAGCTCTGTTTCTTCAACCCCTTCGGCTAATAGGCTTCCACCTATCTTCAATACGATCCTCAAACCTTTCCTACTCCCTAGACTTTATTCTCCCCAATCCTCACCCTCTATCTCTACAGGTTTCAGCTCTATACTTCCATCACTACCTAGATACACTTCAAACTCAGATCCGCAATCTGGGCATGGAACTATTTCTCCTGGAACCACATCTTCGGGTACCGGTATATCACCATCACATTCAGGACATTTAATCTGCATACCTACTCACCCCCATAAGCATATCTGATAGATAACTTTTTTCGAGAAACCCGATTAGCGAGGATTGTAGGTAGACCCCATAATGTTATGAATCCTTCAGCCCACCTCTGATCGAATAGGCTGCTACTACTATAGCTTGCGAGATCTACATCGTATAGACTATACTCCGACTTCCTCGATACAATCGTAACGGAGCCTTTATACATTCTGAGAGTTATCTCACCGCAAACTCTCTTCTCGATCGTATCTATGAAGGCATCTAAAGCTTCCCTAAGCGGATCCATCCATAAACCAGTATATACAAGGCTACACCACTCCACATCGACCTGCTCCTTAAACCTTAATTCGCGTCCAGTTAACACTAGTTTTTCAAGATCCTTATGTGCTTTAAGTATACATGTAGCTGCGGGGGCTTCATATACTTCACGAGTCTTTATACCAGTAGTCCTATCCTCTACATGGTCTATACGTCCTATACCATGCAATCCAGCTAGATTATTCAAGAAGGATACCAGCTTAACCCCATCCATCTCCTCTCCGTTTATAGCTTTAGGTATACCATCCTCGAATTTTATAGAGACTTCTTCAGGTTTATCTGGAGCCTTCCATGGCGGATTGGTCCATTCGAATACATCCTCAGGTGGATCTGAGGATATATCTTCTAGTGGACCGCACTCTATCGATCTACCCCATAGATTCACATCTATGCTATATCTCTCCCTCTTAGGTTTTATAGGTATGCCATGCTTTAACGCATACTCTACCTCCCAATCTCTATTAAAGCCCCATTCCCTCACTGGTGCTAATACTTTAAGATCTGGTGCTAGAGACTTTATCGTGATCTCAAATCTTAGTTGATCATTACCCTTACCTGTACATCCATGAGCTATGGCATCCGCCCCCTCTCTTAAAGCTATATCCACACACTTAGATGCTATAAGCGGCCTCGATAAAGCACTGCTAAGCGGGTATTCACCTTGATATAAACCGTTAGCTTTAACAGATTTGAACACGTATTCATCGATAAACTCTCTTTTACAATCTAACGTATAATGCTTGATAGCCCCCAGCTTCTCCGCTTTAGCTTCTACCTCTTTAAAATCTTCGTTTTGACCTACATCTACCGTCACTGTTATAACATCCACTCCATACTTCTCTCTAAGCCATACAACAGCTACAGATGTATCTAATCCACCTGAAAACGCTAGCACAACTCTACCTATATCCTTTGAGGAACTTTTAGTAATCATACCTAGACTTCTCCATAAACCTTAGCTATTAGTATAAGAGACTGAAAAACACTCATTTAAATATTATCCCAGACTAAATACAGCTTAATATCATAGGCTTACTATGTACCAGACTCCTCTGATAGCTTCTCCCTAAGATATTCGGAGAAGTCTTTAACCTCACCCTTCTTAGCTACATAGATTCGGCTAGGAAGTCTAACTCTTAAACCTAGATTCAAAAGTATATTATATAGTGTTACAGCATCGAGGGGTTTAGGGATAACCCCCCGCATCATAGCTTTAGCTATAGCTTCTACTACAGCCTTATACACATTGTTTGGATACTGCTGCTTAAAGTATTCGAGTATCTCTACAGCTTTACCTTCAAGATTATTTTCGACATATTTCTCAGGATTCAGCTCCTCCCTATGCTGTACACCTTCACTAGATGCTATCTTCTTCTGAAGTTTAGCTAGCATACGTCTTTTTATATTCTCAAACTCTATATCCGTCGACTCGCTCAAAGCTTAGATCCAGTGATATTAGAGTGGATAACGATATCTTTAAACATTACCTAGGGAGAGGCTTACCCCATACTGGAAAGGCTTATCTAGTATCGAGGCGGACTATTAGATGTAGGTTATGGCTAGAAGAAGCGGGGAGGAGTTAGAGAAGAAGGCTCTGGAGATTATAAGAAGCTCAAAGGATGGGGTACTACAGAGTAATCTATGGAAGATGCTGGGTGTAACAAGTAAAGAGGTGGCGAGGATAGTCCTGAATCTAGAGAGGAAGGGTTTGATAAGGAGGGAACGTATCCTTCAATCTAATAGATGGACGTATAGGATTATGATAGTGGATAATAAGCCTAGTCGACTATCTATAGAATCCGCGCCATGTATACTATGCGAGAAGGATTCACTATGCGGTATCGGAGGCGATTCATCCCACCTAAAATGTAAACTCCTAGAAGAGTGGATACTCCGTCAAGGAGAGAGTCTAGTAGACTAGCTATACATACAGATTCTACTATACGATCATTCTAGGTGTCTCCTCAACAATTCTAGTAGAGTTATCGGATCCATATCTGTTTTAAACCCTTTAGGATCGAAGTGTGTTCTAGAGAATCTGTAGCCCTCCCCTATGATTATATCTCTGATCTTTTCGAAGCTTGGTGTTTCTACTCTAAGCTTAGACGCTATACGATCTAGTGTATAGTATGTCGGAGGCATAGATGCCTCGTATTCTAGATATGATAGAAGCCTAGTTATATGATCCCTATCTGTTACGACCGTTCTCTCGATCTCCTCCACCATACTCCTACATAAGCTTGGCGAAGCCAGCCTACCAATCCATAGGGGCCCTATGAAGTTTAGGTTAGAGCTA
>JAWCGL010000056.1:0-7141 GCA_038857155.1 Bathyarchaeia archaeon | reverse complement strand
AATCTCTTAGAAGTATAGACGTGGATAGGATCGTAGCAGAGATAGTTGAATTCATATCATCATCTGTGGTGGAGGCTAGAGCTGATGGAGTTGTTCTAGGTCTCAGCGGCGGTGTGGATAGCTCGGTTGCCTTCGCGTTATGCGTAGAAGCTTTAGGATCCGATAGGGTACACCCGGTTATAATGCCTACAAGCTTCACCCCTACTCAGGATATAGCCGATGCTTTAGATCTAGCTTCCATATTTAAGGCTAAGGGTATCCGTGTAGATATAGATGGCATAGTGGAGGAGTATCTGAAGGCTATAGGGTGTAGGGTGGCTAAACCTATGGTCGAAGGTAACCTTAGAGCTAGAGTTAGGATGGCTATACTCTACTATCTAGCTAACGCTTTCAACCTGTTAGTCGTAGGTACTAGCGATAGAAGCGAGTATATGATAGGATACTTCACGAAGTATGGGGATGGAGCTGCAGATATACAGCCTATAGTGCATCTATACAAGATGCAGGTTAGATTGATCGGTCGCCACCTAGGGCTGCCTGAACGTATAGTATCTAAGCCTTCAGCTCCTATGCTTTTCCCAGGTCATACGGCTAGATCTGAACTCCCTGCGGATTATGATGTGATAGACCAGGTGTTGCATGGTTTATTCGATCTAGGGTTAACGCTAGAGGATTTAGAGAGGGAGGCGGGTATAGATAGGAGGGTTTCATCGAAGATACTATCTATGGTCGAATCATCTAAGCATAAAAGGATGCCTCCTAGATGCATCCGGAAGCCTATATAGCCTACCTGTAGACTTCTATTCGAGCAAAGGTTGCTCCACCATCTAGTAGAAGCTTCTCTACGCTATCCGGGTCTAGATCGCAGCTCGTTATATCGGCTACCGCTATCCACTCAGCCTCCTCCCCCCTCCTTATAGTTCTAGATTCTGAGAATAGTAGATCGACGCCTATCCCTGCTAGAATCCCAGCTATCCTAGCTAAAGCTCCAGGTGTATCCTTCAACCCTACGGTTATCCTAGCCAGCTTAGCTCTACTATCTACGAACGGTGTAAGCCTAATCTCGCTACGTTCAGAATCGGCTACCATTAGTAGATACATCCCCTCTCTTAAACCTAGAATCCTCCTGATATCTATAGGTACGAGGATCCTCCCCTTACCATCTAGCTTAACGATATCAACCTTATGCAAGGCTATATCGAAAGATAGATTAGCTAGGAATCCTTAAAGCTTTACGGCTCCCACCTTAGCCTCAATAGCCCTACTCAGACAGGATCTGATAAACCCGTAGAATACGGGTGACGGCTTCCCAGGTCTACTCTTAAACTCAGGATGATACTGTGTTCCTACGTAGAATCTTAGACCAGGTATCTCGAATGCCTCTATCCTTCCTCCATCTAGGCTGACCCCTGAGAATATCATCCCATGCGATTCGAGTATACCCCAGTACTCCGGGTTAACCTCCCATCGGTGGCGATGCCTCTCATACACTACATCCCGCGAGTACAGACTGTAGAGTAGTGTACCGGGTTTAAGCTTCACAGGGTAGGCGCCGAGCCTCATCGATCCACCTAGATGCTCCACATCTCTCTGTTCAGGCATTAGATCTAGTACTGGATGCGGTGTATCTGGGTTGTTCTCGGTGCTATTCGCTCCATCCAACTTGCATACATATCTAGCGAACGCTACTATAGCCATCTGGAATCCGAAGCATAATCCTAGGAACGGTATATCCTCCTCCCTAGCATAGTTTGCTACGGCTATCTTACCCTCAGTACCCCTACGTCCAAAACCTGGAGGTACGACTACACCATCATACGAATCTAGTATACGTAGCTTCTCAGGCTCCTCTTCGAATACCTCTGCTTCTATCAGATCGGCTTCTACCTTCGTAGATAGAACCCCGCCTGCATGCTTAAGAGCTTCGAGTATACTTACGTAGGAATCTGCTAAGCTCGTATACTTACCGCATAGAGCTACCCTAACCCTATACTTAGCGTTAAGCATGGAACCCACTATCTCCCTCCATCTGCTCCAATCCGGTTTTCTAGATCTAAGCTTAAGCCTCGTACATATGTAATCCCCCATACCCTGCTCATCCAGCATGATAGGTGCTTGATATACCACCGGTAGGTTGTATGAGCAGAAAACCGCCTCCTTAGGTATCGTACCGAATAGAGCGATCTTAGCTTTAGCCTCCTCACCTATCATCCTAGAGCATCTAGCTACTATTACGTCGGGTTGTATACCTATCCTCCTAAGCTCGTTAACGCTATGCTGTAGAGGCTTAGTCTTCTCCTCACCTGTGACATCGAGTACAGGAACTAAAGCTACATGTACGAAAAGCGTGTTATCATAACCCTTCTCCAACCTTATCTGCCTTATAGCTTCAAGGTACGGTAGACCCTCTATATCCCCAACCGTTCCTCCTACCTCGACTAGAAGTGCATCTACAGATGACCTCTCAGCTACTAGGTATATCCTACGCTTAATCTCATCCGTTATATGCGGAACTATCTGGACGCATCTACCTAGATACTCACCCCTCCTCTCCCTCTCTATAACGGTGAGGTAGATCTGCCCTGTAGTGATATTCTGATCCTTCGATAGGTTTACATCGAGGAACCTCTCATAATGACCCATATCTAGATCTATCTCCCCTCCATCCTCTGTGACGAATATCTCCCCATGCTGATATGGGTTCATCGTCCCGCAATCGACGTTAAGATATGGATCTATCTTTATCACGGTAACGCTGTATCCTCTAGCTTGAAGCATCTTCCCTATAGAAGCTGTAACGACACCCTTACCTACGCTAGATAGTACTCCTCCTGTTACGAATACATACTTACAGGTTTTCGGTATAGACTCTGTCAAGATCAACATGTAGGTTCTGATAGTATGCTTTAAAGGTTTACCTAGGTATCCCGTCCAATATGAGGTCTAAGTAGGGTTATCTTAGGCTAACCCTGATTAAGCATAGCTGAGATAAAATCTTAATTAGAGATATCGAATCTAGGATAATATCGAGTTGAAGGTTAGAAGACCCTACGTAGCCGGATCATGGTATCCGGGTACAGCCGAATCTCTTAGAAGGGAGGTAGAACGCTGTCTCACACATAGATTAGGCTATGGGAGGGTACCTAAAGTAGTTGAGAATGGTCCGAGGCTTATAATCGGGCTTGTATCACCGCACGCAGGCTACATGTATTCTGGACCTATAGCATCCATAGGGTACGGTAAGCTAGCTGAGGATGGTATACCAGGATCCGTGATAATGATAGGCCCGAACCATACGGGTTTAGGATCTGCAGTAAGTGTTATGGTTGAAGGTTCATGGGAAACCCCTCTAGGCTCCGTAGAGATAGATACAGATTTAGCTAAAGCAATAGTGGAAGCTTCAGGTATAGCCGATATAGATGATTATGCCCATAGATTCGAACACTCCCTAGAGATACAGCTTCCATTCCTCCAATACTTCTATGGATCAAACTTCAAGATAGTCCCTATATGCATGATGCTTAGAGATTATGATACGGCTAGAGAGCTAGGCGAATCTATATCCTCAAGCTTAGCTGGACGTAACGTCATAATATTAGCTAGCACGGATTTCACGCATTACGAGCCTCATAAGATCGCCGTAGAGAAGGATAGGTTAGCGATAGAAGCTATACTAAAGCTCGATGCAGAACTCCTCCTCAAAAGAGTTGAGGAGAATGATATCTCTATGTGCGGTCCAGGACCTGTAGCGGCTATGATAGTAGCATGCAGAAAGCTTGGCGCTTTGAGAGCCGAGCTGCTAGGATACGCAACTTCAGGCGATATTACCGGTGATCGCTCAGCCGTAGTAGGCTACGCATCGATAGCGGTATACTATAGGTAGGAAGCATCACTCCCCCTCTACACCTACTCTAAAATGATATATAGGAACTGTTAAGTTATAGATCTAGATGCATCCCCTGCTGTTTCCTCAAATCTCTAAGCAGGCGATGGATGATTATGATTTAGATATGAATCTATAAAGTTTAAGCGAGGAATAAGGTTAAATTCCAGCTCGGTTTATCTAACTCATCGATATGGCTTCGATGGTCGATATAACAAGTAAACCTGAAGTTTATAGGGAAGCTAAAGCTGAGGGTTTCATAAAGCTTAAGCCGTCTACGATTAAAGCTATAGATGAAGGTAGGGCTCCTAAAGGCGATGTTCTAACCGTAGCTAGGATAGCGGCTATAAATGCTGTTAAGATGACACCTAGGCTTATCATGCTATCCCACCCTATACCTATAACCGGTGTGGATGTAGATATCGAGCCTTCCAGTTCATCTTTGAAGGTATCTGTAACCGTTAGATCTGAATCTAAAACCGGGGTGGAGCTTGAAGCTTTAGTAGGTGTTACCGCTGCTTTGATAAACATCTTCGATATGGTTAAACCTTTAGAGAAGGATGAGTATGGCTTATACCCTGAAACACTCATCTACGGCGTAAGGGTTGTAGGCAAGGTGAAAGGTGGTGAGTCTAAGCTATAGGGAGCATAAGAGTAAGGCTTCCGGTGATGTTAGGTTCGGTATCGTGACATGTAGTTCTAGTAGATCGGAAGCTTCAAGGAGAGGTGATACAGTAGTAGATGAATCCGGGGATCTATCTGTAGATATCATAGCTAGGAGCGGCTTCCATATATGCTACCGGAAGCTTATACCGGATAATATATTCGATATAAGGTATAGCTTAGTCGAAGCCGCTAAGAGCGGCGTCGATATCCTCGTATTCATAGGTGGAACAGGGGTTTCACCTACGGATGTTACCGTCGAAGCCTTAAAACCTATGATGGAGAGGGAGGTGCCGGGCTTCGGTGAGCTATTCAGGAAGGTAAGCTTCGATGAGATAGGTTCAGGAGCTATGCTTTCAAGAGCTTTCTCATGCGTAGCTGAAGGTATGCTTATATTCGCTCTCCCAGGATCGCCTCATGCGGTAGCCCTAGCTCTAGAGAAGCTTATAATACCTGAAGCTAAACACCTAATCCTGCATGTGAGGGGGTAGGTTAGCTTCCCTCTCTATAACTTCCACCATCTTCCTTATGAATCTTAATCCTTCGCCGAGAGTCTGTAACCCCCTCTCCGTAACCCTATAGTATGTGCGTTCAGGTCTACCGTTCACCGATATCCTATCAGATCTAGCTACAAGGCCCTCCCTACTCATCTTATAAAGTACTATGTAGACGGTTACGGTCGGGATTGATATCATAAACCTCTCTTTTAGAAGTCTATGAATTTCGTAGGCATACATAGGTCTCTCCCTAAGTAGTGTGAGTATGTAGATCCATAGATTCTCGTTCGTAAGCTTCTTCCTCAATCTAGCTATAGCCATAGATACTACTCCTCCGCATAGCTCCTACTTCTTACTTATAGGTGCGGATAGTTTACGCTCCTCTTCCGGTCTAATCTTAACTATACCATGATAAACCGCGCAATTTACGCAGTAGTACTTCACGATCTTCTGCATCCCTACGTAGGCTCCCTGATCCTTCAACTCCTTCGCTAGATCCTTAGGAACTAGATACTTGGTAATGGTAACCTTCTTAGCTTTATCTCTAGGTATAAGCTGCCCACACATAGAGCATTGAACCCTAGGAACCTTACCCTTACGCCCCTTCCTCCTACCCCTCGACTTCCTCTTCTTAGGCATCTTTCCGATTCACCGATACGACATATCAATCGCCCCTCAAAGAAAAAGGTTTAGGAGGATTACACGACGGATCGATATTTATTAACGTATAATGTTTAGCTAGATTTAAATATAGGGCTCCTTCACCACTTATTTTGACGTGAAGTTAACGGTTGTAGGGCATGCCGTGATAGACTATATAAGCATAGATGGTATACCTGTTAGACCTACACCTGGGGGTACCGTCACATATACATCGGTAGCTGCATCTAAGCTAGGTTTAGATGTAGCTATAATCTCTAAAGTTGGTTTAGATTTCCCAGAGGATTTCAGGAGGTTTCTGGAAGATTCTGGTGTCTCCCTTACATGTCTCCAAATCGAAGATCGTGCATATACCACAAGCTATCTAATAAGGTATACTTCTAGAGGTAGAAGGATGTGGCTTAGGAATAGGTGTTCACCGATTACGTTAGCCGATCTGAATAGCCTCGAAGATTCCGATATAGTTCATCTAGGACCTGTAGCATGCGAACTCGATAAAACGACAGTCGCCGAGCTATTGAGATCTAGGATACCTATCTCCCTAGATGTACAGGGTATGCTTAGAAAGTTTACAGGGAACGGATACGTAACCCTAGCGAAGAACTACGATCTATCCCTTCTCAGAGGGTTCAAACTAGTTAAGCTCTCTTTAAGGGAAGCTGAAGTCGTCGTAGGCTCCGGTAGTGTGAATAGGATGCTATCTAAGCTTAGTGGCATATCAGATATAGTGGCTATAACTGCCGGTGGCAAAGGAGTATATGTAGCTTCAGGTTTGAATGCATTCCATATGCCGGCATATAGGGCTAACATCGTGGATCCAACAGGTGGGGGTGATTGTTTCGTAGCAGGTTTAATCTACGGCTATATTAGAGGGGAGGATCTAACATGGTCTACAGCTTTAGGCTTAGCTTCCGCTTCATTCGTAGTAGAAGGTTATGGCCCATCAAATTTCGGAGGGTTAAACGAGGTTTATGAGAGAGCCTCGTTCCTTGTAGGTAGAGTTCGTAGGATCAGCCTATGAGAAATCTCTAGTAGGATCTACCTATGTAGACATAGTGCTTCGCAGGTCTACCACAAACTATACATTTAGCTCCATCTGGAGGCTCCTCTTCCATGTCGATCCTTACCCCTCTAACCTCAGCCGAGTAGTCTTCCTTTAACTTCTCCCCGCATGGCTCCCCATCATAATCTACAGAGCAGAATGGTGCCTTAACTATCAAACCTTTCGATACAGCTTCGCCAACCCCCTCTATACTTGAAGCTTCCACTATCCTAGATTCAAGCTCTCTTTCAGCTTTAGACCTAAGGTTATCGAAGATTCTACGGGATAGATCCTCCACTGCATCTAGTAGAAGTTCGAGTTCGATCCTAATCCTTTCGAATGTATCCCTCCTGCAGAGTGTTACGCTTCTCGTCTTAAACTCTATCGAACCTATCT
>JAWCGL010000055.1:0-7153 GCA_038857155.1 Bathyarchaeia archaeon | reverse complement strand
CACCTTGCTCTATCCTCATAACAAGCCCCTGTAGATGGCATGCTCCTCTATTGGATGTAGCATACTGTAGCCCCATACCTTTGAAGGCTCTAGGATCATGCATAGGCATCTCCAACCCTTTAACATGCATAGCATACTTCTCAGATCCACGCCCGATGATCCTAGATGCAAGCCTACATCCTTCGCCAAGTATATACCCAAACCCTCTCCTCTCGCCGATCATCCTTAAAATATTCACTATAAGATCTGGATCACCCCATCTGAGTTGTAGACCTCCGGTCTCCTCGATAGTTATCAAACCCTTCGTAAAAATTTCTATAGCCCATGCTATCGTAACACCTGCAGATATAACGTCGAAACCGTAATCGTTGCATAGCTTCTCCATATATATCAGAGATATCGGATCGTCGTTAAGTAGAAGCGGGCCTAGCGAAGCTGCAGATTCGTATTCAGGTATCCTACCTTCGATTAACCCATATCTAGGATCCTCAACCTTAGCCTCCTTCCAGCAGCCTACAGGGCATCCGAGGCAGGCTCTATGACGTTTAAGATAGCTTTTAACCATATGCTGACCTTCGACTTTGGATATACTACCCCATTCGCCTAGAGTGAAATTCCCTATAGGTACATCGCCATACTGGTAGAATGAATCCATCTCCCCGTTAGTCCCGTATGATGAAAGTATCTGAATCGTGGGAAACGACATTATGGAAGGATAGAGGCGGGCTATCATCGATCTAAGCTTATCAAAGTACCGTATCCTAACTTGCTGCCGACCTCTAACAGCTATAGCTTTAAGCTTCTTACTACCCATAACAGCTCCTAAACCCGTTCTACCAGCAACCCTTTCACCGCTCACTATGGAAGCATATCTAACTAGGGTTTCACCAGCTGGACCTATACAAGCTACTTTAACCTCTGGATCCTCCAACTCAGATGCTATGATCCTCTCTAGCTCAGATGTCTTTAAACCCCAAAGCTTAGAAGCATCTCTAAACTCTATCCTCCCATCATCTATATAGATGTATGTAGGGGTATCAGCCTTCCCTTCGATTATAAGAGCATCGAAACCAGCTTTCTTAAGCTCCACACCAAAGAATCCACCTAGATGAGATTCACCCCATCCGAGTGTAAGCGGGGATCTAGCTGCTACGATAGCCCGTGAAGAACCTGGGACTATCGTACCCGTTAACGGTCCTACAGCAAATATAAGCTTATTCGATGGAGAGAAGGCATCTACCCTAGGATTAACCTCCATGAATAGTACTAGTGAAGCTAAACCTATACCTCCGAGCATCAGATCTATATACTCCGTCCTAACCTCCTCGATAGATACCCTACTATCAGATAGATTAACCCTAGCTATCCTACCAGTATAGCCGCACCACTCCACCATACCTGAAACCTCATCTGAGATACAACCTGGAGATCAACTCTCTATCCTTCTCAGGTATTACCAGAGGCTCCCTGCCACCACTAGCTATCATAGCTACGAGCTGCGTCGTAGCAACCTCTTCCAACGTTTCAACTATAGCTTCAGCTTCTACGAGATTATATCCTAGGGCGACTACACCGTGATTCTGTAGTATCAACGCTCTAACGCCCATAACCCTTTCAGCTACGAGTTTAGCTAACTCATCTGTTCCAGGATATGCGAACGGAACTACCGGTACACTTCTAAGGGTTACCACAGCCTCTACGGTTATAGGTTTCAACTCTATACCTGCGAGAGCTAAACCGGTCGTTATAGGGTTATGAGCATGTATGACAGCGTTTACATCCGGTCTTACACGGTATATAGCTGTATGCACAGGCCATTCAACTGAGGGGCGCATAAACCCTTCGATGACATCGCCATCTAAACTTATCTTAACTAGATCGTCAGGTTTAAGATTACCTTTGAATACACCGCTAGGCGTTATCCATATAGTACTAGGTCCAGGTATCCTAGCGCTGACATTACCGCCTAGAGCAGATACTAACCCCCTATCGTATAGGGTTTTCATAACTCGGATTATCTCGATCTTCAGCTCCTCTTCGCTGAAGATGGAATCGCTCATAGCTAAATACCGACATCAGATTAAGTCTAATTTAAATATGATCAAGGCAATAGTCTATGGATAAAGCTTCAAGGGTAACGTTAATAAAGGGGTAACCTCCATCTTCCGTATGGAGGCCGCCGGCCATAGGGCGTGGGACCCACCCGCTCTCGTTCCGAACGCGGAAGTGAAAACACGCCACGTTTCTCAACTCCATGGTGCGGAAGCCCATGAGAGTTGAGAGATGCTGGCAGCCTCCTATGCATCTAGCTAGATTTCTATCATACGGTAAAGTTTATTATAGGGAGACAATTCTCCCAAGTCTGATAGGGAGTTGCAGAGCATCTTGCCGATTCTGGTTGAAGTAGGAATTGGGGAGGAGGGGGATAACCTATCTACCGTCTTCCAGGTACTCTTCTTGATATTCTTCGTGGTGATGATGACTTACGGTCAGAAGATTCAAGCATGGATCATGCTTAAGAATATAAGTTTATCTGTCGAGAGGCTTAGAAGGATGCGTGATGAAGCTAGGATGCATGCCATAAAACATCTTAAAGAGTATTCCAATCGAGATGATGTCGAAGCTATACTCGATAGGATGCTACAATATTTCTGGATCCAACCTACAAGCCTAGATCCAACCGGTGTAGTCGGTAAGATAGAGCATATACTCAATCTGAGGGATGAGCGTATAAGGGAGGAGGTTATGGCTGTAGCATCTAAAGCTGGGCCTATGCAAGTGAGCAATATAGAGAATATAGTGGAGATAGGTATATCGATGGATCAAATATATAGGGTCGTTCGACATTTCTATGAATTCGGTAAGAAGACTAAAAGCTTGTTCATAGTGTACCAACTAGAGGCGCAGCTACCTTTCATACTCCAGGAAGCTGAAGCTCTTATGGGGGCTTTAACTGCCTTCGAGAACTGTCAACCGATAGGCGATGGGGCTGGAGCTCTGGTAGCAGCGCGATTTATATATGGAGCTAAGAATGAGAAGGTTGCTAAGGATACAGTATACGCGGATGTAATCTTCGAAGGCAGGACTATATCTGTAGTAAAAGCTGAGGGGCCTGGAGGTAATGTAGGTAAACCTGATCAAGCTATAGCTAGACTTATAGAGGAGTATGGTAAAAAGCCTTCGATCATCGTGATGGTTGATGCAGCGTTGAAACTTGAAGGAGAGGAGACGGGAGAAGTAGCGGAGGGTGTAGGTGCAGCTATCGGAGGTATAGGTGTAGAGAAGTTTAGGATAGAAGAGGTAGCTAAGAAGTATGGTATACCACTCTACGCTGTAGTTATCAAGCAATCGCTTAGAGAGGCTGTGTCGCCTATGAGTAGAAGGATATATGATGGCGTATACGAAGCTATCGAAAGAGTGAAGAGGATTATAAGAGAGAGGATACCTGTAGGCGGGTATGGAATATTGGTGGGGGTTGGAAATACTGTCGGGATTGGGCAATAAAAGCCGAAAACTGATACTCTTAGTATACCTATTGGTATCTATCGTCATACTGTTATTCTCGACATTTTTCCTCCTTCAGGCTATCCAAGCATATAATCTTTACCAGTATGAGAGGGGGTTCAGCCTATTATTCACGGGGATAATCGGATTAGCTCTATCGCTATACATGCTAAGCGTATATATGAGGAGACCCGGACTCATCAGGCGTAGAGAGGTTAAACGGATGATAGCCGTATTAGAGTGTGTATCGTGTAGCTATAGGGATAAGAGGGATTATGTAAGCGGGGATTATATTATGAAAGAATCCGGTGAATGCCCAGTTTGCGGTGGAAAAACCCTCGTAACAGAGATATACCCGGAGGTTATAGGCAGAGGATAGATATCTCTAAAACTTTGTAAGTACATAGGGTTCACCGTTAAGTATGAAGACTGTATGTTCTGATTGCGCTACTACACCTCTCCCGGCTTCTATCAAAACTGGATACCTGAAGATAGCCTTCCTATCATCTCTAAGGCGTCTCCATATAGAGCTCACATCCAACTCTTCGATACCGATATCGAGTATCCACCTCTCAGCAAACGGGAGAGAAGAGAAGTTAGAGTATAGCAAGGTCAGAAGCCTCCAGGCTTCCTCATCTTTAAGCGTACGATAAGGTTGACATCGGAATATATATACATCTCTACTCGATACGACTGAACCCATAGCATTCCATATCGTAGCGAACGGCTCTACAGCGTATACTGAGCCATCCCTAAGCTTGCCTGTACCAGCATCTATATTAGGTATTGACAGCCCTGCATGCAGATTGAACCTACTTATCTCATGGCCTGTAAGATTCTCTATAGGTTTAAACCCTCTATCTCGTATAGTTCTCTGGATGACAGCCCCTATCTCTGAAACCTTTACATTAGGTTTCATCAGCTTGATAGCTTTATCGAGAGCTTCGTATACTGCTTCTTTAAGATTCTCATACCTATCATCGAAACATACGGTTATAGCTCCGTCAGCTATATATCCACCGATATGGACCCCTACATCCAGTTTAACTAAGCTACCATCAGGAACCCTGCTGTAATCTCCTGGAGGCGATGTATAATGTGCAGCTATATAATCTACGCATATATTGCATGGGAAAGCTGGTTTACCGCCTCTACTCCTTATAGTATTCTCGACCTCTACGCATATATCAAGTAGCCTTCGTCCAACCTTAACTATCCTATGAGCATCGCTGAGTATACCAGCTACTATCCTACCTGCCTTAACATAACATTCAAGTATATCTTCATCCACCATAACCCATCCCGTGAGATCTCACAGATCCTCTACAGCCATCCTTAGCCTGGATAATATGAAATCTCTATCCATGAGGGATAGAAATGGAGCTATCCTAGGACCGTAGGGTTTACCGAAGAGGATCAGATAGAGCGATCTGAATAGAGCCTCCTGATCCTTCCTACCGAGTCTAGATGTATAGCTTTTCATAGCTTCCTTTATATATTCCTCGCTCCATATACAACTAGAGAGAGTCTCTAACAATCCCTTAAGCATATACTTCTCCCGATACCCTAAGCCTTCCATTATGTCTTCAGGCGGATATTCGAGCATCTTCACTTTGAATTCATCTGGAGCGTAAAGTTCAAGCCAATTCTCCGCGTAGGTAAGCCTAGCTTTTAGCTTATCCAATTCCCAAGATTCAAGTTCACTGGTAAGGATGCCTGTAGATTTCAACCTTTTAATAGCAGCTTCAACCCTATCATCCTTCGGTAAAACTTGAACTAGAAGTACAGCGTGAAGATATGGTAGTTGGAACGGTAAACGAGGCGGCGGATTAAACCTCGTAGATAGAAGGTAGCTCTCTTTCATGGATAGAAGCTCCTCCCTGTTATCTAAGCTTTCTACGTCGAAGAATATCCGTTCAGCACGATCGTATAGGTCCGTGTATTTATATATCTGGTCTAGGCTTAGGACTACTCTCTTCATAGGCTCGTTTACTAGGAAGTAGAATCTTAGAGCTTCCGGCTCAGCTACCCTAAGCCACTCCCTCGGGGTGAAACCTATGAAATCGCTACTACCCATATCCCCTAGATCTCTACCTTTAACGCTATATCCAACCCATTCGTATGGTATACCGAACGGTGGTTTAAACCGTAGGATCTCTCTAGCCACCTCTACGCATGAATCTCTAGAGCCGCCCGGTGTAGCATGATCCTTACCGTAAGGTTCGAATCCTACGTCTAAAGCTTTCCAGAGAGCAGGCCATTCAAGTCTCCAGTATAGCTTGCCATCCTCCATAGACGATACATCTTCATAACCGCAGAACCTACATCTGTAGGATACCTTGTAGGATTCGAGATCGACATAAATCGGTTCAGATGAATCTATACGTTTACAGTTTCCGCAGAGAGGCTCGAACGGAGTCCATGATTCAGGGAAAGGATTCCTACCTCTAAACCTATTCAACACATCAACGACGCTACTACGCTTACTTACGATCTCACGTACGATCTCCTTCATAGAATCCATCCTATATAGATCTGTAGTTTTATAGATCTCCACTTTCTCGGAGAATTCTTCGATATATGGTCCGAAATCCATCCAGTAATGTTCAACCCAGTTATCGCAGCATCCATACGGATCAGGTACATCTATAAGACGCCACCCGGTATAGCGATTAGCATCGATATCTCCGAATGCTTTAAGCTGAGCATCCTTACCCTTCCACGAATCCTGCGTATATAGTACGAGTATATGTCTAGTCTTCCATCCTCTATCCTCTAGTATCCTACGGACAGATTCGACAAGTATAATCTCACCTCTAAGCCTACCGATATGCTGAAGACCTGAAACCGAGAGGCCTCCATTACATATTAGGATAGGCTTACGTTCATCAGACCAGTAATCTTCGATTCTATCCGTTATTTTAGTAACCCAATGCTTCGATACAACCATTATCCTGAACTCTAAATTAGATCTAACCTGCAATATAACTATTTAGCAGAGCAGAGTGCCTAATCGAAGCCAGGCTGGATAACCCTATGCTGTGAGGATAACCGAGCCGCCTATAAGCTATCTCTGAATACTTATATATACAGACCTAAACCAAGCATATCGTTTAACCTTCTAGTCTCTATGCATCCATCTTTAACCCTGAAGATCTCTGGATACCTCTCCTGAACCTCTGGGAAGGCTAGAGGTAAATATTGCCTAGCGTTATACTCGAATCCTTTGATAGGGTTAACCCTAGCTGCGAAGCCAGCGGAATGCACTAACGCTAACCCTGGGCATGTAAGATCTTGTACACTATACGGGATACCCAGCTCTTCGGATTTAGCCACCATAAGAAGCGCTGAGCTATGGCATTTACATGTCTTCAAAGCTATACCGCTCCAACCTAGGCTTAAAGCTAGATCGAAGCTTTCTAGGCTAGTAGCGCCTTCATCTACGAGTACGGGTTTAACCTGTGATACAGGCTTCATATCAAACCTATGATTAGCTATATCCCTACTGACCGGCTGCTCTATGTAGAGTATCCTATCGAAGACATCTGGAGCCTTCGATTTAACCTTCGTTAGATACTCTAATACATCATCTGGAGAATTATGCATCTCATTCGAATCCACCGATAGATAATATTCGCTGAATCCTTTA